>CAZCIV010000416.1:0-2697 GCA_964498595.1 uncultured Flavobacterium sp. | reverse complement strand
ATTTTGCAAATTCACAGATGTGCGAAGTTCGCGTAGCGAAAAAACATATCATTCAAATATACAAAAATTTTGAAAAAAAGTATATGTTTTAAACTCACCACAAATCTTAAACGTCTTCTTTTTAATCTCCTTCAGCATCAAAGTTTAATGGCCATTTAAAAGTATATTTAATTTCCTTTTCAAAGACTTTGGCAACGGTCCATTTTCCTTTTACTTTTTTTACAATAATTTCATGAAATTATTTTTCAAAAGTAGAGTTTTTCCAAGCGTTTATCATTTCCTCTCCACGTTCTGGGTTTAAATACATAATATTCACAGTAAATTCTTTTTTGTCAAACAATCTGCTGTACATGATGGCATAAAGAGTAAGATTATTGGGCAAATGAATTTTTATTTCAAAAGTATGAAAGAGTAGACCGTTTATTGTTTCTGAAGAAGTTTCTGTATCTATTTTAGCATTAGGAATATTTTCTTTAAATGTTTGATAAAGAGTATTATTCACCTGCTTCGTGTTTTCTAAGTAGTCTCCATCAATCGCTGTATCGTAGGGTTGATAATTCGCTTCTATAAAATGCATGTCATCTGCTTTATAAACGAATAAAGTTTTAGATTCATTGATGATGTTTTGGCCAGTGGTTTTCTCTAAAGCTTTTTCACCTTTTTCTTGAGATTTTGCCTATTCTTCCTCACTTACTTTTACATAATCTTTTGGAATTTCAATAGACCATTTAAAATCTTTGCTGTAATAGCGATTGTCTGAATTCTGAGCATACGCATTCTGAAAAATAAGCAAGAAAGCAAATGCTAAAAGGATAAGTTTTTTCATAAAAGAGTAATGTGTAAATTAAATTATTGGAAATCGCTATTGCTGATGTTTTTATTGTAGTATAAATCTACCGTTTTAGCAACTTGGTTTCCGTTTTCTGAAACAAAAGTCTGCTTAGTTTCATAAATCAAATCGCCAAATTTTTGGTAATCTTCAAAATAAACCACCGTAAAAGTGTTTTTCTCTGGATTTTCTACCACTTCTGATTTTGCTAAAAGATGAGTGTTTTTGTCGTAGTACAAATAACTCACTTTTCCATTTACTAGAGTAGCTTTTATTTTGTCACAATCTTTTTGATTCACTTTTTCTTCGCCTAAATATTCTAGAGTGTAAAGACTTGGGTCTAAGTAATCTAAACTATTAATGATGTGGCGACGGTAGTTTTTATCTTTGAATTGCGCTGGGTCTGCAATGGTTTTTTGACCATTTATTACGTCATATCCTATTTTTCCGTCATAAAAAGACTTATAAACCACTCTTCCTTGGTATTCTATTTCGAAACTTCCTTTATTGGGAGCCATTTCTTTGGTAATCCAGTATACATTTCTGCCTTCCATTACGGTTTCAGATTTAGAATAAAGGGTTTTGATGTTTTCTAGGAGTTTTCTTCCGCCTTGAGCTTGAATAGATTTTTCAATAATTTGAATGGATTTGTTGGTTTCTGCATTTGAATTTTGAGCCAATAAAGCATTAACCGACAGCAATAATGCGCAAAGCATTGTAGTAAATTTCATGGTATATAGATTTTAATAATGATAAGTGATAATGACATAAGAGAAAAGATGAGAAGGTTTTTAGTTTTTATTTTTATAGTCTTCTAACATTTTAAGAATTTCTGGTTGACCAAAATCCTTACAAAAATCAAAAGCAGTGTTTCCTTTATTGTTTTTAAGTTCTAGATTAGGTTTATGTTGTAAAATAAAAGCGACCATATTTCGGTTTCCATTTTCAATACAATACATGAGTGGAGTATCATTATCCTTGTCTTGATTGTCTATATTAGCTCCCTTTTCTAATAGGTATTGAGCAATTTCGGCATGTCCTTTTCCACATGCACTTGCGAAAGGAGTAGCTTTGTCATTAGCTTTGGAGTCTACTTCTGCACCATTTTCTACCAATAGTTTTACAATTTCCGTTCTGCCGTTTCTAGCAGCAAACCGTAATGCAGACCAACCGTTTTGGTCTTTAATGTTGGGATTAGCTTTATTCTCGAGCAAATATTTTACTAATTCATAATATCCTTCTTGGCAAGCCATATGCATAGCAGTCCCTCCGTTTATTAAATTTTGATTTACATTTACTCCTTTGTTAATCAAAATTTTTGCAATTTCTAGGTTTCCTTCGGCAGAAGCTGAAAAAAGAGGGAATATTCCATTCTCACCAGTGGCATTTAGTTTTTTCTTATTTTCGACAAGTTTTTCAACCTTAGCAATATTATTCTCTCTAATGGCTTCTATAAGTTCCTGTGAGTAAGACTTACCAAAGAATAAAATAAATCCTATTAAAGTAAATGTTTTTTTCATTTGAAGTATGATGTTAATGTTATAAATCGAACAATTTCAAAAAAAGTAGTGGTGAAATTTTATAGAAAAATAAGTTGCCATACTGTTTTCGAGTTTCAATGGTTTAGTTTTGAACAAATATAAGGAAAAGAAGCAAAAATTTCATAAAATTATTTCTGCTGATGAGCTATTTTTATACATCATAACAGATTCCTTCCGAATCTAATCAAAAACTTCATAACCTCATAACCTCATAACTTCATCACTTCATCACTTCATCACTTCATCACTTCATCACCTAATAACATCAACTAAATTCTAAAACATGACATTTGTCATATTTTTTGTCATTCCGCTCAGATTTATATA
>CAZCIV010000415.1:0-2700 GCA_964498595.1 uncultured Flavobacterium sp. | reverse complement strand
TTTCCGATTTTTCTAAATCGTTGATGATTGAATTTATGAAGTCGCATTATTACGATCCTTATATTGCACAATATGTTCACCCGAAAAAAGAATACAAAGTAAAACTAAAAGACGCCGACAAAGATTTCGTATTCAACGAAACCGAAGCCGATTTGAATAAGTTTGACAAAATCATTGATGAAGTAGAACCAGGAAATTTACGTTTGCCAGTTTTAATTAAAAAATACATCAAACAAAACGCAAGAGTAGTGGCTTTCAATGTGGATCCATTATTCAACAACTCAGTTGACGGCTTAATGTACATCAAAATCGCCGATTTACCTGAAAGCACCGTAAAACCCGTTATGGAAGAATTTCAAGCGGAATTGGAAAGAAAAGAGAAAGGCTAATCAATTGATTAGCCTTTTTATATAGTTTTAATAATTACAATTCAACATCCTCAACCTGCTCTTTAAACTCTTCCCAAGCTTCTTTGGTCAAAATAGGCTCTGATTTTATTTTTTTATTTTTTAGATAATTCAAAATGGTTTTGGCTCTCGCTTCTGATTCGGGATGCGTGGAAACCCAATACGTGTATTTGTGTAACTCATTATCTAAAGATAATTCGTAAAGAAAATCAGCAAATGGTCTTGGGTCGATATTCGCGTTAAGCAAATATTTCACGCTTTGCATGTCGGCTTCAGTTTCTAAACTTCGGTCATAAGCTGATGATGAAAGTGCTTTTAAAATCTCACTTAAAACCGCACCATTTGAACCCGTTGTGATCGATAATAAAACCGAAAGACCGATTTCTTTCGACAATTTTTTCATTACGTGATTGCCTTCTATATGCGCAATTTCGTGACCTAAAACCCCCAATAACGCTTGCTCGTTTTTACAAGCTTTAATCAATCCTGTATACACTACCAAATGATTATCCGGCATTGCAAAAGCATTTACCTCATCTTTGTCAATGATGTGTACTTTTAAACTGTCTCTCTCAATTCCGTTTTCTTTACAGATTGGTAATAACAAAGAATCCAACGTATTCACAATCGAATCATCAAAAATGATGGTTTCGGTGTTTTCGATTTCGTCCCAAATAATATCACCAAGTGTTTTTTCGGTACCTGTTTTAGCTTCTTTTACTTTAAAATGTTTCACAAAATCAATTTGCGATAACAACATCCAAACACCAAAAAATAGTGCTACTACAATTAATCCTTTACTTAATACTTTCATTTGTTCTGCAAATTAAATTCGTAACATCTCCAAAAAAGAAGAATTCCGTGTGTTGTCCTTTTCTTACTTTAGTTGCGATAATTAAAGTTGAAAAAAACTCAATTAAGTTGAAAATCACTAGTGTAATAATGTATGCGAAGTAATAATTAGTAGCGGTTTCATCATAAAACAAGATGGAAACTGTCCACCAAAAACCAGCGCTATTAAAGAAAAACAATCCCAATTGAGAAACCAAAGCTTGCGTACAATGCCATTTTACAAAGGCAGTACTTTTTCGGTTCCCTAAATAAAAGAAAATACTTGCCATTAAATTTAAAATAGGCAATGGCAAACCACCAATCACGGCTACTAGCGACATCAAATAGCTATTCGATGCACGCTCTAATTCCGATTCGTGAGGTTGATAATTAAATTTTGCTGTTGTAATCATAGATTTTTTTTAATGTTCCAAATCCAATTGGCTATCACCAGAACAATAAGCACAATCGCGACTTTTCGTTTTCTGAGTATCGTTTCAATTTTTAAATAAGCGGTGTAAAACGTTTCCTTTTTTTGAATGAAATCATAGCCAATCCAAACAGGAGCTATTATCATTATTAGTCCAACAATAATACCAAAAGGATTGATTAAAATTGCGGAAAGAAAATTTCCGTGTGAAAATTGCATTACAGAACGTGTAGTTCCGCAAGAAGGACAAGGAACAGTGGTTACTTTTTTAAACAAACAAACGGTAAATTCTTGACTTTGAATCTCGTGTTCGTGTTGCAACGAAAAAAGCAACCAACTATACCCTACAAAACAAGCGAATAAAAGAAATAGATATAGCTTGTTTTTATGCATTATTAGAACATAAAAGTTCTGTTGAATAATTCCATGTTTTTCTCTTTGGTAGCACCTTGAATTAAGAACCAATCTACGATAGCCCAAACTCCTAAACCACCACAAGTAAGTAGTTTTCCAACTCCCATACCAGTATCACCAATATAAAAACGATCAATTCCATAATATCCTGCAAAAATCGAAATTAATAATGCCGTTGTTGGATCTTTGAATTGAAGTGTTTGCACCATTGGCCATTTATCATCGTCCATTTGTAATAAACGTTCTCTGATGGCATTTAATTGATGACCTTCGAAAAATTTGGCGTTCGTCATCATGAACATGTCTACTTTTTGTGCTTCCATTGTAAAATTGTTTGTTTTAGTTGTCTCCTACTCGTAAGGCTTTTCGGATGCGCCATAAAATGCTAATATAAAAATATTTTCTTTATTAGTCGACAACGAAATCAAATGTTACAAAATTATTGATAAATCTTACAAATTTTATCTACAATGGTTTGGGCAAGTTTTTGATGACTTTCAAATGTCCAACCCGCTATATGTGGCGTTAAAAGCACATTTTCAGCTTGTAAAAGATATTCGAATGCGGCTGGTTTTTCACCTTCAAACAACGTTTCAAAAGATAGTTTTTCGTATTCCA
>CAZCIV010000414.1:0-2704 GCA_964498595.1 uncultured Flavobacterium sp. | reverse complement strand
CATCTTCACCAACTTTTACGATAGTTTGCCGTATTGAATTTAAGCTGTCTCTAGCAATATTGAGTTCAGATAAACTATTTAGTTCATTCCTCATATATTCATTTGCTCTTGCTCCTTTTCCGGGTATACCTGATTTTCTGCCAGCAACTTCATCTTTATACATTAATTTGTCGGTATCATACTTTTTTTGGGCTTCTAAAACCTTTTGTTCCCAAAATGCTAATTTTCCCTGAAAATCTTTCTCAATGTTCTGTTTTACAATTATCTCAACTTTATCATTTATGACATTATTTACTTCCTTTTCAAAAATTTTAAACTCTAGTGGTGTTGCTACAACAATCCCTATCATTAAAGCTAAAGCAATTCTTGGTATTGATTTAAGAATTTGAACGTTAAGAGAATCATTTTTGCTAATTGTAGAAACAATTGCTCTATCTAAGGATAAGATAATGAAGCCCCAAATAATCCCGATAGGGAGATAAAGCCACATAAAATCTGTCCCTTCGGTATTAAAAGCAAAAGATAAGAAATAAGTAGCCGAGAATACAGAAAGAAAAGCAACACAAAATACAACAATGCCAATATTCGAATATTTGCTTATTTCCTTATCGTCACATTTTTTGACGATTTCTACACTAGCACCACTACACCAAATAAAAAAGTCTCTCATCGTTCAAGTTGAATATAGGATTTGATTTTATCCACTATTGTTCTTATGCTATGGGATCTATTCATTTTACGAAAAATCTTAATATCAATATCTTCAACATTGAGGTCGAATTTGATGTTACAATCAATCAATTTTATATCCAAAATATCATCATAATCAAGATTAGGAATGAGTTCAAATTCTTGATTGATAATGTTCTCTGTGTTTGGAATAATATAATTAAGATTAGGAACGAGACCTTTTAAGTCTAGTTCGTATTTATTTTGGACTGTAGTAATTGTCAATTTCTCAGAAACGGCATCGAACAAATCATTTTTACACCTAATAAAAAAGGTCGTGTCCTTTTTAACGTGTTCTGTATGCCCATTTTTATTAGTAATATTTGTTTTAATACCGTAATTGTCTTCAAGAATAATTTCACTGGCATTTTCCACTTCCCAATTAAATGTTACCGGGATAGAGTCAACAATAAAGGAAAAATCTGAAGTAAAACTTGCAATTTTAATTCTTTTGAAAACCTGAACATTTACCTCTTTTTCAATTGTTGTTTTACCGTCTAGGCCAGTAATAATAAGTTTAAAAGTGGTGTGTTCTGTCGGTCGTATCTTTTTCTCGTCTATAAATGCCAATGTTTCAGACAGTCCATTAGAGACAAGTTCAGCCTTTACACTATTTTCAACACTCCAAACCAGTGAGGTCTCGTTGCCAAATTCAATTTTTTGATTTCTTATTTTAAATTCTGAAATTTTCGGAAGTGGTAAAACTTCTATAGATATTTCTTTTTCAATTGTACCAAAGGCATTTTCCGCAATTAGTTTGTAAGTTGATGTTTTGTTAGGTGCTATTTCAATATTATCAGCTGACTTTACAGAGCCTAAACTACTAATTTTTGTGTTTGTTGAATTGACTACTTTCCATTCTAAATTTACTTTATTGCCCGAAAGAATTTTCGATGAACCGAATGAAAATTTATGAATTTCAGGAGCTTCTTGAACAGAGGAAAGTACTTTCTCCCATTCGTTGTAAGTTGTACGTTTTATGGGGTTTGAGTACCCATAATTGACAGTATTATATAATTGAGTATAAATCTGCTTCGGTAGGTTTTTTTCTAACCAATTTCTAACTGGCAAGTAAATGCTTCGATTACCTTGGTTAAAATAAGTTTCGACCTCCTGAATTTCAGGCCATTTATATTTGCTAAAATATTGTTTTGTAACTCTTGGGCTTAGTTCGTTCAGGTAAAAAAGAGGATGGGTTGTTGTTAGAATATAATGAATGCCAACAGCAACAGACCATAAATCAGATAAGAGATTTACTTTTACCTGTTGTAAACCACCTGCACCAATTTGCTTTAACTGTTCCCATATTTCAGGGGCAACCCAATCATTAGGAGCTCCCCAAGTATTTGGAGTGTCATTAGGGTTTTCGGTTATTGTGCCACTGTCAAAATCAATGATTGCGCATTCATTTGATTGAGTATTTATGAATATCGCTTCTGGTTTTAAATCTGCGTGAATAAAAAAGATTTCCTGCAATAGCTTAAAGCCTGACGCAAGATGAAATGCTATAAGCATCTTTTTATCTATACTTATCTTTTGGTATGATCTGTATAGATTTGGTTTGTCTAAAATGTCTATAAATTCTTCAAAACCTATCTTTTTTAGATTGGTTGAAGAAAATCCTCTATATTTTTTGCCATTTATACTTCCCTCAAAGCTAAACTGTGGGATTCCTTTTAGTGAAGGATATTCATCAGTAATATTTTTCTGTTTGGAGATTTTTATTTGTTGATTTTTAGCTTCAATCTTTCTTTGCAGTTTCTGAACTGTATTAAAGTTATGGTCTTGTCGGTTTTGATTATCTTCCTTAAAAAGTTTAATAACCTGAGGAACAGAAAGTGACTTCCCATTTACAGATTTACAAATATAAACTTCTCCAAATGCACCTTCTGCAATAGGCTTAGTCTCGATTTCAATAGTTGTTACGTTTTGAAAATCGAGTAGAATATTTGTACTTAATGATGAATGTATTTTG
>CAZCIV010000413.1:0-2706 GCA_964498595.1 uncultured Flavobacterium sp. | reverse complement strand
ACAGGATTTATTTATTAATCTGTATAGTTATTTTACGACGGGTCATAAAGCATAGCTAGTGTATGCTTAGTGTATGGATAGTGTATGGATAGTGTATGCTAGAAGTATGGATACTATATGCTAGAGGTATGCCAAAAGTAGGTTGTAGCTTTCTAAAAGTAGTACTAACATAAAAAAAGCGTCACTTTCGTAACGCTTCAATAATTATTTTTTCTCTGATGTAGTTTTGTTTTTCTTGTAAATGGGGATGAAATAACTTACGGTGTAATTAAATCCTGCTCCAAATTTTCCGTCATAGGTTCGATTATAACCAGGTATGAAAAGATTATCAAATCCTTCAGGTCTTTTGTTGGAAACCAAATAATTCAATCGCACTGAAAATCCTAAGTATAGGTTATTGAATAATTCGGCTTTGATGCCACCTACTACTTCTAACCAACTGGCATTTAATCCATCAAATTTCTCTCCCGAAATTACCGTGTTTTCACCATAATAATTAGTTGGGTCATAGATTTTATAATTATTCAAGGTGTGATTAAAACTACTTACACCATAACGCATTCCCACGTAAATCATGTTTTCCATATCGAGCCAGTTTTCAAACGAATTGTAATCAAATCCAGCTTTAAAATAGGTTCCTTTAGTGGTGAAGTTTAATCGGTCGTCGTCTACTGTTTTATCTTCGGTTCCAATTTCTCCTGCTATATAAAAACGTTTTGTTAAGCGATAATCTCCCACGATTTCAAAACCTCTATAGTCTTTTTCGTAAAATGAACGCGCAATTTTATGTAAATCAGTACCTAAACGTAATCCGTAACGTTCTGGATACATCACTTTTGTAGTGTCTTTAGTTTGTGCCTTTCCGAATACAGAAACGCAAACTAAGCCCAGACTAAAAATAAATCTTAACATGTACTTCATTTTCGTTTACTATATTAGGTTGGTTTACTATGATGTTTTGAATCCAATTGCTTCCATCGTTGGTTACTTCAACAGGATTAGTTGTATTAAGATAAAAAAGCGTTTTAAAACCGCATGCTCTTGAAATGTATTCATCTGTACTTTGGTAATTAAAAGTCAGTGCATCAAGATTATCATCTGAAGTGTCTGTATTACTACCATTTTGAATGAAATTTAAAGTCGTAACATTAGCACTAGTTTCTAGTGGAACTTCGATTTTAGAAACATTGTTGAAACTAAAACGATTATCTGTACTATTGGGAGCCATCACTTTTAAATTCGATACATTCTTTAAAACGGTAGGATTGGCAGCATCGTAAAATTCGATGATTAATCGAGGTGTTACGGGTGTACCTTCTGGACAAATATCATCTTTTTCGCAGTTCCAAAAGGAAACGGCTAAGAGCAAGGATAGGGTTATAAAAACTATTTTTTTCATAGATTTTTTATTTTACCACATAGATACATAGTTTTTTTAATGTTTAGAGGTGTTCTACTTTTTATAGTTAACATAGCTTTGTCTCAATGTAATGCTATGCAGAACTTTCTATTTATTATTTTCTATGTTTCTATGTGGTTTAAAATTTTATTATCGTTTTTCTAATAAAACCACGTTTTCCACATGATGTGTTTGCGGAAACATATCCACAGGACGCACTCGAACTACTTTGTATTTTTCGTCCATTAAAGCTAAATCACGGGCTTGTGTTGCCGAATTACAGCTAACGTAAACAATTTTTGGCACACCAGTTTTTAATAACATCTCTACGACATCTTTGTGCATACCGTCTCTTGGTGGATCAGTGATAATAACATCAGGTTGTCCGTGTTGGTTGATGAATTCGTCGTTGAATACGTTTTTCATGTCTCCCACATAAAACTCACAATTGGTAATGTTATTGCGTTCGGCATTCGCTTTTGCATCTATAATGGCTTCTGGAACAGCTTCAACACCAATTACTTTCTTCGCTTTTTTCGAAACAAATTGGGCAATGGTTCCGGTTCCTGTGTATAAATCGTAAACGGTTTCGTTTCCAGTTAAGCCTGCAAATTCTCTAGTGATTTTGTACAATTCATACGCTTGGTCCGAATTGGTTTGATAGAACGATTTCGCATTAATACTAAAATGTAAACCTTCCATTTCTTCCAAAATGTAATCGCGACCTTTGTATAAAATAATGTCTTGGTCATATAACGTGTCATTCAATTTCTGATTGATAACATATTGTAACGATGTGATTTGCGGAAAACGCTCTGCCAAGAAGTTCATCATTAGTTCGATACCGTTTTTATCTTTTTCAAAAAACTGAATCAATACCATGATTTCACCAGTCGAAGCGGTACGAATCATCAACGTTCGCAACAAACCTTCTGTAGCTCTTGCATTAAAGAATGTTAAGCCTTTTTCATTTGCAAATCGTTTAATTTCATTGCGAATTTCGTTGGATGGGTCTTCTTGTAAGTGACATTTCTCAATATCTAAAATCTTATCCCACATTCTAGGAATATGAAATCCCAACGCATTTTTATTGTCAAATTCAGCTCCCGATTGAATTTCGGCATCGGTCATCCAACGTGCATTGGAGAAACCAAATTCCATTTTATTGCGATAAAACAATTGCTTTTCAGAACCTAATATAGGCTCAAATTCAGGCAATTCAATCTTACCAATTCGTTTTAAATTGTTGTATACTTCCTGATTTTTATAGAACAATTGTTGGTTGTACTTCATGTTTTGCCATTTGC
>CAZCIV010000412.1:0-2717 GCA_964498595.1 uncultured Flavobacterium sp. | reverse complement strand
AAATAATAGTTTTTAGAAATTATTCATTGATATTATTATTGTTATATTTTTTACTAATTTTTTTGTCCTATTTTATTAGTATTAATCCCGAAATAACACTCAAATCGATCCCTAGAAATGTTTTTTTAGTATTCGTGCCTTTATTTTTAACTAAAACTTTTTATGAAAAACCTAGTCAGAAGGAAATAATTCTGAGTCTATACAGCATAGGATGTTTTTTCGTAATTCTTTATTTTACGTTAAGAGCATGTATACGATTTCTTCTAACAAACGATAGTTCTCATTTCTTTTTACACGGCGAATATAACAATGATTATGGCTTGGTTCCTAAAGAGCTAAACGCTATTCATGTATCTGTTTTTGTTGCCATTGCTTTTTTATATTTGTTACAGAAAGAAAAAAAATCAAAATTTGAAATATTTATTTCATTCTTTTTTTTGCTAGCCATTATTTTACTATCATCTTCTATTATAATTTTTTCAGTTGCTTTACTATCTTCAATTTATTATTTCTTTTTTTCTAAAGCAGCTAATAAAATGCGATTACGAAATGTTGTTTTGTTAACTATTGCCATTGCAGGGTTTAGTTTTTACAATAAATTATCAAAAATTTTAGAAGTTGAAATCAAAACTAACACCCAACATAATATCGGACACAATGTTATTAATAACATACCAAATTTAGACAACAAAGTAACTATCTATGAGGCATGGAATAAAGAAAAATTCTCCCAGAATGATTTTTTCCCAGGAACTGCATTTAGGGTGTATCAATTCCGCATTTTTTTAGAGATTATTAAAGAACAAAATTCTTTTTGGACAGGATTAGGATTTAATGCATCTCAACAAAAAATACGAGAGAAAGGAATGGAGTATAATGTTTTTCAAGGAAATGATCATTACGAAGGCTATCAAAATAAAAACTTTCACAACCAATACCTACAAGTTTTTTCAGAACTTGGGTTTATAGGGTTTGCATTATTGATAATAATTTTATTATTTAACTTAAAAAAAGCAATTAAAAATAAAGATTTTCTTCATATTGCTTTTGCAATTCTAATGATAAGCTTATTTTTGACTGAATCTTTTTTGTGGAGACAAAGAGGGGTTGTTTTTTTTACAGTGTTTTATTGTTTGTTTAACACAATGTATTTACCAGAAAAAGAAAATAAATTAAAATGAAAAGAGTATTAATTACAGGTGCAGCAGGTTTTCTAGGTTCTCACCTTTGCGATAGATTTATTAAAGAAGGTTATTTTGTTATCGGAATGGATAACTTAATTACTGGTGATTTAAAAAATATTGAACACCTTTTTAAAGATAAGAATTTTGAGTTTTACCACCATGATATCACAAAGTTTGTTCATGTTCCTGGTAAATTAGATTATATCTTACATTTTGCATCTCCTGCAAGCCCGATAGATTATTTAAAAATTCCAATTCAAACCTTAAAAGTAGGTTCACTTGGAACACATAATTTATTAGGTTTGGCACGTGTGAAAAAAGCAAGAATTCTTATAGCTTCTACATCTGAAGTTTATGGTGATCCATTGGTTCACCCACAAACAGAAGAATATTACGGAAATGTAAATACAATTGGACCAAGAGGCGTTTACGACGAAGCGAAGCGTTTTCAAGAATCTATAACCATGGCATATCATACATTTCATGGAGTAGAAACCAGAATTGTTAGAATTTTTAACACATATGGACCAAGAATGCGATTAAATGATGGTCGTGTAATTCCTGCATTTATTGGGCAAGCTTTAAGAGGAGAAGATTTGACTATTTTTGGAGATGGTAGTCAAACACGTTCGTTTTGTTATGTTGATGATCAAGTAGAAGGAATTTTCAGATTATTACATTCAGATTATCATTTGCCTGTTAATATTGGAAATCCAGATGAAATTACGATAAAAGATTTTGCAGAAGAAATCATTAAATTAACAGGAACCAATCAAAAAGTGGTATATCATCCGTTGCCAATTAATGATCCAATGCAAAGACAGCCTGATACGACCAAAGCAAGAGAAATTTTAGGTTGGGAAGCAAAAGTATCTAGATCCGAAGGGATGAAAATCACGTATGAATATTTTAAGTCGCTTTCTTCGGAAGAGCTTTTGAAAGAAGAGCACAAAGATTTTACAAAATACATTCACTAATTGAAAAATAAAACCGGAAGATACTCAGTATATATTAGACCCATACAAACACTTTTAGATTTAATTATAATAAATTTATTGATACTTGTTTGTATGCGATCTGCTATGAGTAATATTGGCTATCATTCAATAGTTTCTATTTTTTGGCTGATAATTTCTTACTATTCAGGTTATTATGAGGTATATAGATATAGTAAAGGTTTTCAAATTTTAGGAAAACTATTAAAGCAATTCTTTTTTATTAGCTTAATTACATTTGCTTATGTTGGTTTCAAATATAAATATGTAACAGCAGATGAAATTGGTTTTTATATATTTTGTTCATTTATTTCAGTTGGATTTTTAAAATTTTCAATTTTCTTTCTGTTAAAAAAATATCGTCTTTTATATGGAGGAAATCACAGAAATGTAATCATTATTGGTAACGGAAAAAGCGTTGACGAATTAAAAGATTTTTTCACAAACAATCCCGATTATGGATATAATCTCACACACATTTTCGATTTAAAAAAAGATAAGAAAAAAGAAATCTTAGAAAGCAAAAATTTTGTAATCG
>CAZCIV010000411.1:0-2724 GCA_964498595.1 uncultured Flavobacterium sp. | reverse complement strand
AGAAATGGCAGAACAAATTGATGAACCGCTGAATAACATCAAAATTAAATTGCTTAGAGCTAAAAAATTATTGGCGGAGATTATTTCTGGAAAATAAACTTCTAAACAAATCTTAAAACTTTCCATTCTTCTATAGAAATCCATCATTTCTAATTATCTTTGCCTATCAAAATTTTGATTATGGACACGGCTATTGACAATGTTTTTCCACCAAGAGAACCCAAACCAAAATGGTTACGCGTAAAATTACCAACCGGTAAAAACTATACCGAACTTAGAGGTTTAGTAGACAAATACAAACTGAATACGATTTGTACTTCGGGAAGTTGTCCTAATATGGGCGAATGTTGGGGCGAAGCAACGGCAACTTTCATGATTTTAGGAAATATTTGTACACGTTCGTGCGGCTTTTGTGGTGTAAAAACCGGTCGCCCTGAAGATGTAGATTGGGACGAACCTGAAAAAGTAGCGCGTTCTATCAAAATCATGAACATCAAACATGCCGTAATTACGAGTGTGGATCGTGATGATTTAAAAGATATGGGTTCGATTATTTGGGCAGAAACCGTGAAAGCGATTCGCCGAATGAATCCCAACACCACTTTAGAAACGTTAATTCCAGATTTTCAAGGCAACACAAGAAATTTAGACCGAATTATTGAAGTAGCTCCAGAAGTTGTTTCTCACAATATGGAAACCGTAAAACGTTTGACTCGCGAAGTACGTATTCAAGCGAAATATGAAAAAAGTTTAGAAGTGTTACGCTATTTGAAAGAGCAAGGCATCAAAAGAACTAAATCGGGTATCATGTTAGGTTTAGGTGAAACGGAGGAAGAAGTGATTCAAGTTTTACACGATTTAGCCGATGCAAAAGTGGATATTGTTACTATTGGTCAGTATTTACAACCAAGTAAGAAACATTTACCGGTTAAAGAATACATCACACCAGAACAATTTGCAAAATACGAACAAATTGGAAAAGAATTAGGTTTTAGACATGTGGAAAGTGGCGCTTTAGTACGTTCGTCTTACCATGCGGAGAAACACATTCACTAAAAGTTCAAATTCAAGAACAATTTCAACTTCAAAATAACTAAAATTGAAAACACAAATTGCTATTAATGGTTTTGGAAGAATTGGACGTAATTTGTTCCGATTGCTTTTAAATCATCCTACTATTGAAGTGGTAGCCATCAACGACATTGCAGATAACAAAACAATGGCTCACTTGGTAAAATACGATAGCATTCACGGTGTTTTGAATCAGAATGTTTCATTTTCTGAAGATTCGATTATAATCGATAACAAATCTTTTTTATTTTTTCACGAAAGAGAAATCAAAAATTTAGATTGGAAATCGGTAAACGTTGATATTGTAATTGAATCGACGGGAAAATTCAAAACTTTTGAAGAGATTAACCAACACATTTTAGCTGGAGCGAAAAAAGTAATTCTTTCTGCACCATCTGAAGTAGATGAAATAAAAACCGTTGTTTTAGGGGTAAACGAACACATTTTAGATGGAAGTGAAACGATAATTTCCAACGCAAGTTGTACAACCAATAACGCTGCTCCGATGATTAAAATCATTCAGGAATTGTGCGAAATTGAACAAGCGTACATCACAACGGTTCACTCCTACACTACCGACCAAAGTTTACACGATCAACCCCATAAAGATTTACGCAGAGCTCGTGGCGCAGCACAATCAATTGTTCCCACAACAACGGGTGCAGCAAAAGCTTTGACAAAAATTTTCCCAGAATTAGATGGAAAAATGGGTGGTTGTGGTATTCGCGTTCCGGTTCCAGATGGATCGTTGACTGATATTACATTCAATGTAAAACGTCAAGTTTCTATTGAAGAAATCAATCAAGCATTTAAAAAAGCGGCTGAAACTAATTTAAAAGGAATTTTAGATTACACAGAAGACCCAATTGTTTCTGTGGATATTATTGGAAATCAAAATTCTTGCTTATTTGATGCGCAATTAACTTCTGTGATTGACAAAATGGTTAAAATTGTAGGTTGGTATGATAATGAAATTGGTTATTCCTCTCGACTTATTGATTTAATTACTTTTATTTCTAAAAAATAAAGTTTTTATTATCGCTAAAAAACTTTAAATTGCAGAGTTAAATTTAACTCAACTTCTTCTTGATAAAGCGAATTGTCATATTTATTACATTAATAACTTCAAACAGTTACACACAATCTGTTTACAAAAATGAAGGAAAAATAAGTGATAGTACTGATTATTATTTAGAAATTGGTCTATTTAATAAAGAAACCAAAAAATCATACAATAATGCTATTCTGTATACAGAAAAAGCAATTGATTATGCAAAAAAAAATAACTCAAAAGATAAACTTGCTGATTCTTACCTTCAATTAGCTATAATTTTCTATGAATTAGAGAAAAACAATTTAGCAATTGATTACTATATTAGAGCCTTAAATATTTACAATAAAGACGTACCTAGCTCAAATATAGCACTTTCTTACTATGGATTAGGAAAATGTTATCTCAAAAAAAATAATATTGCCTTCGCTGAAATTTATTTTGAAAAAGCAACAGATATTTATAAAGAGTTAAATTTTTTTGAAGCAATAGAATTAATCAACCTTCAAAAAGCTATAATAAAAAAAGAGAAGAAAAACTTTATTCAAGCTATTGAAATTTTAAAAAATGTAACAGAAAACATTAACGATGATGCTTTATTG
>CAZCIV010000410.1:0-2725 GCA_964498595.1 uncultured Flavobacterium sp. | reverse complement strand
GATGGTATTCATCCATATGACATTGGCACAATTATCGATAAGTTAGGTATAGCGGTTAGAACCGGCCATCATTGCGCCCAACCTATTATGAATTTTTTCAATATTCCAGGAACGATTAGAGCCAGTTTTGCTTTTTATAATACCAAGGAAGAAATTGATATCTTTGTAGAAGCGGTTAAAAAAGCGCAAATGATGTTATCTTAAAAAAATAGAATTATGAAATTATTCGCATTAGTTTTTAGTATGATGAGCTTTTTTACTAGCTGTAAGTGTAATAAAACTACAGTTCAAGAAGAAGCAAAAGTTGTGAATACAGAATCAAATTTAGAAGAGCAATTTTTAAATTTACCAGTTGTAGTTTATCAAGAAACGACACGTGGTTTTTATAGAGAAATAACTATTCGAGAGGGTAAAATTTTCGTTGTTACTGCTCGTGGTGCAAAACCAGCTTTTTGGGAATTAAAAAAAGAAGATTATAAAAAGTTATTAGATTTATATCAAAAAATAGATTTGAAAAGTTTAAGTTCTTTAAAGGACCCAACGCAAAAAAGATTCTATGACGGAGCACCAATAGCAACATTATCCTTTACTAAGGAAAAAGATACGTACACTTCTTCTGAATTTGATGGTGGCTATCCTCCAAAAGAAATAGAAGACTTTGTTAATGAATTAATTTCTGTTGCCGAAAAATTAAATAAATAATGACGATTAAAGAAATACAAGATGAAATTGTAGACGAGTTTTCAATGTTTGACGATTGGATGCAACGCTACGAATACATCATCGAATTAGGGAAATCGCTTCCGTTAATTGATGAACAATATAAAGTTGATGAAAATATTATAAAAGGTTGTCAATCAAAAGTCTGGGTACACGGTGAAGAACAAGATGGAAAAATCGTTTTCACAGCCGATAGCGACGCTATTTTAACTAAAGGAATTATTGCGATTTTAATCCGTGCCTTTTCTAATCAATCGCCAAAGGATATTTTAGAAGCCAATACTGATTTTATAGACGAAATTGGGTTAAAAGAACATTTATCTCCAACAAGAGCTAACGGTTTAGTTTCGATGATAAAACAAATCAAAATGTACGCTTTGGCATTTCAATCGAAGCAATAATTAGTCACAGTTTGCAGTCACAGTTTGCAGTATTCTAATTGCTCTGAGACTGAAAACTGAGACTGAAAACTTAATTATATGGAAGAATTTAACGATACAATTAACTTAGGCGAAAACGTTGTCAAAGTTTTAAAAGGAATTTTTGACCCAGAGATTCCAGTAGATATTTACGAATTAGGTTTAATCTACGACGTAATGATTAATGAGGATAACGATGTAAAAATCTTAATGACCTTAACATCACCAAACTGCCCAGTAGCGGAAACGTTACCGCAAGAGGTAGAGGAGAAAATAAAGTCTATAGATGCTGTTAAATCTTGCGAAGTTGAAATTACTTTTGATCCGCCATGGAGCAAAGATTTAATGAGCGAAGAAGCGAAGTTAGAATTAGGAATGCTTTAAATAAGTAATCAGTGTTCAGTCTTTAGTAGGCAGTTTGTTGAACACTAATTTCTGAACACTGAACACTAAAATATGGACGAAATGATAAATAAAGTAGCGCAAAGTTCTTTGATGGTATTCGATTTAGAAGATTACTATCCAGATAATCATGTGGTGGATTTAGATATTTCGCAATGGTTATTAGAGGGATTTATTTTAAAAGAATCAGATTTCCGTGATCAATTAAAAAACAACGATTGGTCTAAATTTGAGGACAAATACGTGGCTTTGTATTGTTCAACGGATGCGATACTTCCTGCTTGGGCTTTTGCTTTAGTTTCGGTTCATTTGGCGCCTCATGCTCTAAAAGTGATTCATGGAAATAAAGAATTAGCTGTTATCGAATGGTATCAAGATATATTGAACAAACTCGATTATACCGACTATTTTCAAAAACCGGTAATTCTTAAAGGTTGTTCTAAAAAACCGGTTCCTAACCAAGTGTATACTTTAGCGATTCAAAAATTGATAAAAGTTGCTAAAAGCGTAATGTTTGGTGAGGCTTGTTCAGCAGTTCCATTATTCAAATCAAAATAAAAAAATACCTCAATTGAGGTATTTTTTTATTCGTTTTCAACGGCATCTTTATAATCTGGATATAAAAATTTGTTGTAAGGAAATCTTGTAATGTGAATTTCTCTTACTGCCTCGTATACTTTTTCTCTGAATTCCTCAAAATTTGCCTTTTCAGTAGCTGAAATAAACAACGTGTTTTTATCACCTAATTTGCTCATCCAAGTTCTTTTCCAATCTTCCAAAGTATAATGTTTGGTAGTTTTTTCAACACTTAAATCATTTTCATCAAAATGTTCTGATTTGTATGCGTCGATTTTATTAAAAACCATAATCGTAGGTTTGTCCGCACTTTTAATATCTTGTAAAATTTGGTTTACCGATGCAATATGGTCTTCAAAGTCAGGATGCGAAATATCTACCACATGAAGCAACAAATCAGCCTCTCTAACTTCATCTAACGTGCTTTTAAACGACTCAACTAATTGTGTTGGTAGTTTTCTAATAAATCCAACCGTATCGCTTAAAAGGAACGGTAAATTCTTTATTACAGTTTTTCGAACAGTAGTGTCAAGGGTTGCGAATAATTTATTTTCTACAAACACATCACTTTTTCCAACAGCATTCATTAAAGTAGATTTTCCAACATT
>CAZCIV010000409.1:0-2726 GCA_964498595.1 uncultured Flavobacterium sp. | reverse complement strand
AACCTAATAAAGTCTATTTTGCACTTACAACAACGGGATTTGCCTTCTATAGAGATTTTATTTTTGTGTTTTTTATTAAATTATTTCGTATTAAAATCATCTTTCATTTACACAATAAAGGTATTAAAAATGCGTCAAAACATAGATTAAATAAAGTTTTATATCGGTTTTTATTTAAAAATACAAAAAAAGGCATCATTTTTGATGCCTTTTTTTTAAGTATTTATTTTTTTAATTAGATGGCACAATGCTAATACCTGGGAAATTATTAGGATTTAGCAAAGGTAATCTAGCGCTGTAATGATTGTTGATTACTTTTAAAATTTCATTTGCGATTATAGAATATCCTCTAGCATTTGGATGAACACCATCTAAAGAGAATAATACAGCAAATTCTGATGGACCTCCAGAGAAATAATTCGCAGTATACAATGTTCCATTGTCAGCTCTTAATCCTGATACCAACTGATTTAAAATGGCATTCATATCTGCAACCGCAAGATTTTTAGATGCCGCAATAGAGGCAATAGCGCTATTGTAAGCAGCCGTTGCATTAGCAACTCTTGTTTTTTCAGTTGAAGTTAATACCCATCTGTTTGCCATTGGGAAAGTTACACCATTAATATTAATTTGTGTTGATGGGGATGATGCATTAACAGTCCCTATTACTGAAGATGCAGGAAGTACTACTAAGTCGTCAGCTGTAGTTTGACGAGCTCTTCCGAATACTTGACCAAAAGCTGTTGCAGTTGGTGCACCTAAAGCAGGAGTTAAAGCAGCGGTAATTTGTGCTGCTCTATTAGGGATGTCAAAATCAAGTATTAGAATTGGGTTAGCAGCAGTAGCTGATAGAGGATTAACTCGATTAGGTTCTCCTAATGATGTAAAAATTGCATCTAAGGTGTTGTATAGTTGTGAGTTTAACGCATTGATATTTGTAGCTCCTCCTAATGCGCTTGGTGATAACGGTGCATAAGGGACTGTAGTAAAATAAGGAATAGAAGTTACACTTGGTACTGTTGCAACAACTCCTTTAGCTCCATTTGCCGTTAAAGTGTTGATGATAGTTGTGTATACTCCAGCAAATGCATTTGCGTTAGTGATGTCATTTCCTCCGTAAGTTGAAGGATTTGTGTTCCCTGATACGTTATGGTCAACCGCAGGTGTGTTGCCATCAGCTTGTGCTCCTCCATTAGTAGCATAAGAAAGTACGTCGTTAGCCCCAATCCAGTTGGTAAAGAACGTAGGGTTTTTAGACATAGCATCTCCTAAAACTGTCGCAGTAGGTGATGTTGCATGTCTGATGAAGTATGGATTTGCGTTTGGTAAATTAGCGACATTTCCATATGTATTAGCTAACAAATGGAATGATTTTGCTCCAGGAACTCCCATATTGTTAAAAGCAGTTGCTTGTGGAGTTAAAGTAATAGTAGGTGTACCTACGATATTTTCTGGACGCCCTTGTGATGCATCTATTACTAGTCTAGTATTAAATCCTGGAACTCCAGCGATACCTCCTAAATTATCGATATCTTCAGCGTATGATGGCTGTGTAAAAGCTCCTCCGCCTACAGCAGCAAATTGTTGCGCTAATAAATTTGGAAAAGAATACGATTGACTTACTCTTGATACTGTACCATCCATGTATCCTGCTGTTAAAGAATTTCCAATAGCTACATAGGATGAGAAATCCGCGTTTCCAGCTGAATAATCTTGTGAAACTGGATTTTCAAATTCTGGCTCACATGAAGCAAAACCAGCCGCAAAAATTGCTAGGTATATAAATTTATTTTTCATTTTTCAATTTTTTTTTGATTAAAAGCCATAAGTTAAACCAATACCTGGAGAAAATACAACTGATTTATATGTTCCTGCAAAATCACCGTTAGGATTATGCTCGTAAGAATTATCAATTTCATCAAAATGTAAATACAAGAATGAGAAATCAATTCCTAACTTACTATTCATTTGATATGTTAACCCACCTGTAAATGCATTTGAATCATTCCTTGGAGTTTCAGGAGCGAAATAAGTATCTTGAACAGGACTTTCATCAAAGTAGTATCCAGCTCTAAAGGTAAATTTATCATTTGCTTTATATTGAGTACCAAAACGATATGTAGAAACATCTTTGTAGTTTCTTGGATTTACAGAAGTAGGTAATCCATTATTAAATTTCACATCTAAGCTTTTATAAGCACTCCACATTGTATGATTTAAATCAAAAGCAACTAACCACTTATCAGTAACTTGATAAGATAATCCAACTGTTAATTCTGCTGGCAAAGGTAAATCTGCATCAAAAGTTGTATTAGTTAACAATGATTGTGCAAAGACTGGTACGTCAGAAAAATTAGCATCACCATCGCGTGCTTCCATAATGATTTCTGAACGATAATTCATACCTAAACGCAATTTATCAGTAGGATTAAACATCATACCTAAAGTGTATCCCCAAGCCGAAATACCTTTTGCATCCAAAGTTAAATCTGTTGGGTCATTATTTACTTGAAACGTTCCATTTGATGCGTACAAATTTCTATTAAAATTAACAGAACCGGTTGCGTAAATTGGTCCACCACCAACACTAAAATGCTCTCCAACTCTCACAGAAATAGTTGGCTGAACAAAAATAGCTTGTAAATCAATATTATTAACCAAATAGGCACCTTGCCAATTTTGATCCCATTCAACAGCGCTACCATAAGGAGTGTAAACCGCTAAAC
>CAZCIV010000408.1:0-2733 GCA_964498595.1 uncultured Flavobacterium sp. | reverse complement strand
CTCACACCACCGTACGTACGGGTCTCGTATACGGCGGTTCGTTTAGTAATGGGTTGGTTTATGCCAAGCAAGTTCAAGGCAATATATTTCAGCAGCAGTTTCATTATTATCTTATCGCATTCTCCAAAAAATTATCCGAAACAGGAATTACTGCTCCGTTGATTACTATGCTTTTACTGCTGAATTTATCTATCTTATTTCTATTGACAATATAGGCTCTGTGTGTTTGTACAAAAGCGTTTTCGGAAAGTTCTTCTTTTATTTTCTTGATGGTAGAGCGGGTTTTATAGATTTTATCATTGGTATGAAAGAGCAGATAATTTCCGTCTGATTCGATATAATTAATCTCCTCGACAGGCAGTTGTATATTGTATTCTCCGTCTTTTACCAGAATTGCCGGTTTGTATTTTTTATCATTTTGAGATTGCCGGATGGCGATTTCTACCGATGCGATGAGATCGCTGTTTTTGAAAGGTTTGGTGAGATAAGAGTAAGGCGAAGTGGAAATAGCTTGCCCGATGATTTCGGTATTTTCGTAAGCCGTAAGATAAATAAACGGGATAGCATACTTTTCTTTGATTTGCTGTCCAAGTGAAATTCCGTCTTGCTCGTTTTCGCCAAGATGGATGTCGAGAATCGCCAATGTTACCTGTTCTTTTTTCAGCAGATCTAATGCTTCTTTTGCATTTTTAGCTTCCAACACAGTATAAGCGTTTTCTACCAATGCTTTTTTGCAAAGTCGCCTGTTCAGAAAATTGTCTTCTACGAGTAATATTATCTTTTGCATTAAGTTTTATTTTCATAGCCTATTTGAAATATACCCTCAACTCAAATCCGTGATGGCTTTTCGCTTCTATTGTTCCGTTTAATTGGTCTATCAGTCCTTTGATAATTTCCTGTCCTAATCCTTTTTCGTTTGTTGCATTAAAATCAAAACCTTCTCCGTTGTCGGAATAATAGAGTTGGTTATTGCCTGTTGCTTCGTTTGTTGTAAGTTCAATATTAATAATTCCTACACTTCGTTTGTTGAAAGCGTGTTTCATACTATTGCTGACTAATTCCGTAATAATTAAACCGATCGGCAATGCTTTTTCTATAGACATTTTTTCCACTTCACATTTTACATTCAGATGGATTTTCTTTTTGTGATTGTCGTATGATTCTTTGACTAATTCAGAAAGTTCGGTAACGTATCTTTTTAAATCCACATCATTTACATTGTCCGAAAGATTCAGCTTTTTATGAAGCAAAGCCATTGAATGAATACGATTTTGGTTTCCTCTGATCAGCTCATCAATATTATTAAAATCAACGCTTTCCTTTTGAATTTCCAAAATGCTGATGACGTGCTGCAAGTTGTTTTTTACACGGTGTTGCAACTCAGATAAAAGCACTTGTTTTTGGTCTAAAGTTTTGGACAGTTCGGCTAACTGTCTGTTGATTACCTTGTTTTTGCGGCTTATTTCGCGGTTGTTACGGTATAATAAAACTGACGCCAGCGCAATTACAGCAAACATACTCCCGATCCAAATCATCTGACGGTTTTTGTCTTTTATTTCAGCGTTCTTTTTATCATTGTCATATTTTTCTGTAATATCCTTAATCTTGCTTGCTTCCCGGCTTTGCAAATTAAAGAAGCTCAGGTTGTGAAAATCCTCCAAATACATAAATGCGGAATCCCATTTTTTCTCTTCCGAATACAAATCCAGACGCATTAATGGCAAAAACTCCTTGTAGAAATAACTCATTTTATCGTAATATAAATAAGCAGAATCGATGTAAACATGGGCTTCCTGCAGTTCCTTATGCTTAAAATATTCACGTGAAATATTGCGATACATCATCGCTAAAAATGTGTAATTATTTGTATTCCTGTAATAAGGAATCACCCGCTTAAAATAATCGATTGCTTGCTGCTTATCTCCTTTTCCGGCATATCCACCACCTAGCATCGTACAGGCATTTGCAATATCTTCCGCATTGCGGTATTTCTCTCCGTATTCCAATGCTTTACCGGCGTTTTCTATCACCCCTGCAAAATCACTTTTCATCCTTAGTGAGCTTGCTTTCTGATAGTAGTAGCTGCTGTAAAGTTCATCAAATTTATGTTCTGCTATCGCATTTTGTGCAAGGTTCAGATATTTTTCTTCTTCTTTCAAATCGTTTCCGTTGCGTTTTACTTGTGCCAGCAGCAAATAGGTTGCTGCAGAAATATTATGGAATTTGTCGGCGATTGATTTTTCAAGAATATCCAATAAAAGAAGTAGTGCCTTCCCTTGCTCAAAGTTTCGGTCATAAATCTTTGCTTTCAGTAAAGCTAACTCTAATTGAAATTGACGTTGTTCTTTTTTGGATAGGTTTTTATCCGGCTGTTTAGCGAGCAGCTCTATTTGCTTTATGGCATCTTCTGTTTCGTAATGATACATCAAACTATCTACCGTAACTATCTTTCCATTGAAAAGATAAACTTGCTGAGCAAACAGCGGTGTGTAGACAGTAAAAAAAAACACCACTAAAAGTGTAATTTTTAATTTTATGCATCCCATTTATTACAACTTTCTTTGATGATATTACAAATGTAGAAAAACAATCTGTTTATGTATTAATCTGGTAATAGAATGTCGCCTTTATCCATCTAACATTTTTTTTTCAGAAGACAGAATTCGTTAATCATTCACAGGAACATTTAAATCCTTCAAGACCTCTCCCCTTACTTAGGATGCAGACCTTGAA
>CAZCIV010000407.1:0-2739 GCA_964498595.1 uncultured Flavobacterium sp. | reverse complement strand
TAAGAGATTACACTACGAATAAACAACGAAGTGTAGACGATTATCAGTTTGGTGGTGGTGCTGGTATGGTAATGATGGTGCAACCTATCGATGATTGTATTTCGAAACTAAAAAGCGAAAGAACCTACGATGAGATCATCTACATGACACCAGATGGGGAAACCCTAAATCAAAAAATGGCAAATTCCATTTCGATGTACGAAAACATCATGATTTTGTGCGGACATTATAAAGGTGTTGACCAACGTGTTCGTGACATGCATATTACACGAGAAATTTCGATTGGTGATTACGTATTAAGTGGTGGCGAAATTGGTGCAATTGTTTTTTGTGATGCAATTATCCGATTAATTCCAGGTGTTTTAAGTGATGAAACTTCAGCTTTAACCGATAGTTTTCAAGACAATTTGTTATCGCCTCCTATCTACACAAGACCTGCCGAATACAAAGGATTAAAAGTTCCTGAAGTATTGTTGAGTGGTAACTTCGGAAAAATTGAAAAATGGCGCGAAGAAATGGCATATGAACATACAAAAAACAGACGCCCTGATTTGCTGGAGAATTAGTCGCAGTGTTAGTCTCAGTTGGCAATCGCTATTTAATTTAAAAAATAATCATGAAAACTGAGTCTAAAAACCGAGAAAAAAGTTGTATAAATAAAAAAATTTTGTAAATTTGCACCCACTTTGAACCAACCTCTGGCGATAGACGTGTATGTTGCTTTGAATCAAACATTTATAATTAAAACTATGTCAAATTTAGTTGATTTCGTAAATAACGAATTAGTTGCAAAAAATGATTTCCCTGCGTTTGGTGCTGGTGATACTATCACTGTGTACTACGAAATTAAAGAGGGTGAAAAAACTAGAACTCAGTTCTTCAAAGGAGTTGTAATCCAAAGAAGAGGAGCTGGAGCTACTGAAACTTTTACAATTCGTAAAATGTCTGGATCTGTTGGTGTTGAACGTATCTTCCCAGTTAACATGCCAGCTTTACAAAAAATTGAAGTGAACCAAAGAGGTAAAGTACGTAGAGCTCGTATCTTCTACTTTAGAGATCTTACAGGTAAAAAAGCAAAAATCAAAGAAAGAAGATACAAAAACTAATTTGTACTTTCTCAAGCATAAAAAGCCGCAACATTGTTGTGGCTTTTTTTATTGAATTTTATTCAAGATTTAAGCAAAATCACTCCATTATTTCTTTCAAATTTTCTATATTTGGCAGATTTTACAAATTATATTCAAAACAAACACATAACATTCATGTCTAACCAGTCAAAAATAATGTATACCATTACGGATGAAGCGCCAATGTTGGCAACGCATTCGTTTTTACCTATTGTAAAAGCTTTTACAAAACCTGCAAATATTGCTATCGAAACTAGAGATATTTCTTTAGCAGGAAGAATTTTAGCTAACTTTCCAGAATTCTTAAAAGAAGACCAAAAAGTAGGTGACGCGCTTACCGAACTAGGCCAATTAGCGAATACTCCAGAAGCTAACATTATTAAATTACCAAACATTTCAGCTTCGGTAATTCAATTAAAAGAAGCAATTGCTGAATTACAATCGCAAGGATTTAATATTCCTAACTATCCAGAAGAACCACAAAACGATACTGAAAAAGAAATTAAAGCTAAATATGCTAAAGTTTTAGGTTCGGCTGTAAATCCAGTTTTACGCGAAGGAAACTCTGACAGAAGAGCTCCAAAAGCAGTTAAAAACTATGCAAAGGCTAATCCTCACCGCATGGGAACTTGGGCTTCAGATAGTAAAACTGAAGTAGCTCACATGAATTCAGGAGATTTCTATGGAACAGAAAACTCTACAACTGTTGAAAAAGATGGTAAATTCAGAATCGTTTTCAATTCAGATAATGGAGCAACTACAGTTTTAAAAGATTTCGCTAATTTAAAAGCAGGTGAAGTAATTGATAGTTCTGTAATGAACTTAAATGCATTAAAAGAATTCGCTAAAGCTACTATTGCTGATGCTAAAGCGAAAAACGTAATGCTTTCAGCACATTTAAAAGCAACCATGATGAAAGTTTCAGATCCCATTATTTTTGGAGCTATCGTTGAAACATTCTTTGCTGATGTTTACACAAAATATGCAGATTTATTCAAATCTCTAGATATCAATCCAAATAACGGATTACAAGATTTATACAACAAAATTGCTGGAATCTCTCAAGAAGCAGAAATCAAACAAGCCATTACTGATGCGTTAGCTAATGGCCCTCGTGTTGCAATGGTAAATTCAGACAAAGGAATTACGAATTTCCACGTTTCTTCTGACGTAATTGTGGATGCTTCTATGGCTGCTTTAGCTAGAAGTGGTGGAAAAATGTGGAATGCAGAAGGAAAAGAAGAAGATACTATCGCAATTATTCCAGATCGTTCTTATGCTGGTTTCTATTCCGCTTGTATTGAAGAAATGAAAGAAAACGGAGCTTTAGATCCTAAAACAATTGGTTCCGTTCCAAACGTTGGATTAATGGCTCAAAAAGCTGAAGAATATGGTTCACATGACAAAACATTCCAAGTAAAAGAAAATGGTGTTGTGAATGTAGAAGACGAAAACGGAACAGTTTTATTGTCTCAAAAAGTAGAAGCAGGTGATATTTTCAGAATGTGTCAAACGAAAGATGCTCCTATTCAAGATTGGGTTAAATTAGCCGTTAATAGAGCAAGATTATCAGATACTCCAGCTATTTTCTGGTTAGATAAAGACAGAGCTC
>CAZCIV010000406.1:0-2743 GCA_964498595.1 uncultured Flavobacterium sp. | reverse complement strand
AAAATCCGCTGCTGAATGGAATGTTTTGTTATATTTGTAATGGCTTGGTGTTGGTTCAACGCCACTGAGAGCAAGCCGCAGAACGTTGTATAAAACCATTGAGCAACAGACGCTCAAAAAAACTAAAAACAACGTTATGAAATTAATTAGAAAAAAAAAAAAATTAGTTCAAGGCAATAGTCCTCCAAAAAAGAAAGATTATAATCACATTTTTAACATAATAAATTTATACACATGAAAACATTTAAACTATTTACTGCTTTTGCTCTATTATCATTTATTACTTCAAATGCCCAAATTACTAAAGGAAATTGGATGGTAGGGGGTAATATTAGTTTTCAATATGATAAATACGAGAATAAAAATAATAATACAAATTCTCAAGGAACAACTGTTAATTATTCTGAACTAGGAAGTTATATCTTAAATATTGAGCCAAACATTGCTTATTTTTTTAAAGACAAAATTGCTATAGGAACAAGTATTAATTATATAAACAGTTTTACTGAAGGAAACTCATTTAGTTCAAATGGTATGAATTTAGGAATTAACCCTTTTTTAAGATATTATGTTTTAAATACTGAAAAAACATATAACGTATTTATAGAACCTTCTTATAGTAGATTTATGAATAAATCATTAGGAAATAGCAATGGTTTTGGTGTTAAAACAGGCTTTGTATATTTCCTAAACAGTTCAGTTGCTTTTGAAAGTATCATTAAATATTCAAAAAATTATTCAGAACAAAATAATCGTAATAACATTTATCTAGGCTTTGGCCTTCAAATACATTTAATAAAAGAATAACATGAAAAAAATAACTTCAATAATTTTACTACTCTTTGTAACATGCATAAATGCTCAAGTAGAGTTTAAAATAAAAAACGTAAAAGTAAATGGTATTTCTATACCTGACAACAGTCCTATAGAGTTTAATGGTGCAAGTTCAGTTGTGGTAAACTTTAAAGTCGAATTTACAAAGCCTTCTGAAATGTACATTGGCAGTATAAAACACGTAATTGGTACATACAACTCGTATGGTCAGTTTAAACAACTGATACAACCAGAAGATCTTTTTTTAGCTGCAGTAACTAATTCTGGTTTTTCAGGAATTTGGGAAAAAACATTATATGCTAGTGATTATACTTATGATGAAAATGGAAATTATTTAGTTGCAATTGTAACTCAAACTTCAGGAAATGGTCTTGTATGGGAAACAAATCATGTTCCCATAAAAAGAGGACCGCTATTCAGTTTAAATTATAATTCAATTCAAATTGAATGTGGTAATACAACTTCAAGAACCTTTACTGTTTCTAACTCTGGTACAAATATGGGTACTAAATCATATAATTGGAATATAGGAACGGGTTGGACAGGTATTGTAAATTCCAATATGTCTTCAATTACATTAACACCACTAAACGGTAATGTTTTACCTTCAAATGTTTCCGTAACTCCAATTTATAATGGAATAACTCAACCAACAAAAACCTGTATAGTTTCTCGCGCACCTTATACAACTAATGCAGCAATTACAGGAGCTGGTAGCGTTTGCACGTCTTCCGATTATTCAATAACTGGGTTACAATCTAGCGAAACTGTTCAGTGGTCAGTTTCTAATAATTCAATAGCATCAATTAGCAACCTAACTGCTACTTCCGTTACTGTGAACAAAATTGGTAATGGTACAATTGATTTAATTGCAACAATTACTAATTCTTGTAATCAAACTACAACAAAATCGCTATTAATTAATATTGGTGCTCCTACTTTTTCAACTACAAATATGAGTGGAGATAATAATCCGTTAACAGGAGAAACTATTTGGTATTCTGTTCAAGCACCAACTGGCTATACAAACTTGCAATGGTATTTTGATTATGCTGGTACAACAGGAACATCTGTTAATGGTTAGCAAATATTACAAGGTCAAGGAACTACAGCAATTGCAACTAAAGTAGGTAATCCAGGCTTAACATATGTTGTTTGCAAAGCATTTAATAGTTGCAGTAATTCTATTCAATACATGCCTATTCAGGTTAGAAGTATTACAGACCCATGTGATACTTTTAAAATAAATGTCAAAAATCCAATTAAAGAATCTGAAAATCTTGTTGGTAAAATTGTTCCGCCACCAACAGACCCTTGTGATGATTTATACGCAAAAATAATGGATAAAAAGGAGACTAAAAAGATTCAAGTTTTCGATTTATTTGGTAGAGCTATCTTTTCAGGCGATTTTGTGGAAGATAATTTTGATTTGAAATTGGAAAAAATTTCAAAAGGAACATACCTTCTTAATATTACACTTCAAGATGGTAAAATTCAACATGAAACAATTATTGTTGAGTAAAATACTTGAATGTATAACAAAATAAAAAGGAGTAGGGCAAGTGCTTATAGCACTTGCCCTACTCCTTTTTAATATTTAACTACTGCATTTAGAAATATCGCTACTGTAAATTAGAATATTTAAACAGTAAAATGATATTTGACAACTAAAACTAAATATATCTAAACTTAAAATAGAAATATCTTAACTACATTTAGATTTATCTTTACTGCAAAAAGAAATATTACTACTTCTAAAAGAAATACTCTTACTGCAAATAGAATATTAACGACTTCCAAAAAAATGGCTTCATACAATCGAGTAGACTGCCCTGCTAGAAACTAGCAGGGAGAGCCTCTCACACCACCGAGCGTACGGGTCACGTACTCGGCGGTTCGCAAATCATCA
>CAZCIV010000405.1:0-2749 GCA_964498595.1 uncultured Flavobacterium sp. | reverse complement strand
TCAATAAATTGATTATTCTTCCAGTTGTTTTTGTTTTGAATTGGTTGTATCCGCCAGCCATTAAAGCGGCTTTAATTATTGGAGGGTTTTATTTAGCCTACGAAGGAGTTGAAAAAATTATTGAATACTTTTTTCATCGCGCTAAAAAAAGCGAAGATGTAATTATTGAAAGTAAATTAGAAGAAGATGACGAACATTCTGAAAAAACAAAAGTAAGTTCGGCTATTAAAACGGATTTTATTTTATCTCTTGAAATTGTCATTATTGCCTTAGGAACGGCAATGGAAAAACAACATGACCTTATTACCCAAATTATTAGTGTTAGTATAGTAGCTGTTTTAGCCACTATTGGAGTTTACGGAATCGTAGCTTTAATTGTAAGAATGGATGACGCTGGATTTTATTTGATGCGAAAAGGTAATGATAAAGGATTTTTATCTTCTTTTGGTGGGGTTTTAATTAAAGCACTACCATTAGTCATTAAGTTTCTTGCTGTAGTTGGAACTATCGCACTTCTTTTAGTTTCGGGAGGAATTTTTATTCATAATATCGAATATATACATCATTTTATTCCACAAAGTATTCCATCAACTATTGCTGAATTTGGCGTTGGAATTGCTTTTGGATTAATAGCAGTTTTATTGATGTCTGTTTTTAAAAAGGTGAAGGGTTTGGTGAAGAAATAACTATTTTTTGTTGTAATATTTCTCAAAACTTTTTTCAAAAGAATGCCAAAATAATTTCTCATTTTATACGTATACCCTTATATTTGTAAGTTAGTAAAATAAAAAACCATGCATAAAGATAGTAAACGTAGAGAAGCCTTATTATATCACGCAAAACCTACACCTGGAAAAATTCAGGTAGTTCCTACAAAAAAATATGCCACTCAAAGAGATTTAGCATTAGCGTATTCTCCAGGAGTAGCAGAACCTTGTTTAGAAATTGAAAAAGACGTTAACAACGTTTATAAATATACCGCAAAAGGAAATTTAGTTGCTGTAATTTCAAACGGAACTGCCGTTTTAGGTTTAGGAGATATCGGTCCAGAAGCTTCAAAACCGGTAATGGAAGGAAAAGGTTTATTGTTCAAAATCTTCGCTGATATCGATGTATTTGATATCGAAGTAGGAACAAAAGACATCGAAGAGTTCATTGCTACAGTAAAAAATATCGCGCCAACATTCGGAGGAATTAATTTAGAAGATATTAAAGCACCAGAATCTTTCGAAATTGAAAGACGTTTGGTAGAAGAGTTGAATATTCCGGTAATGCACGATGACCAACACGGAACTGCAATTATTTCTTCAGCCGCTTTATTGAACGCTGTTGAGTTAGCAGGAAAGAAAATGGAAGAAGTGAAAATGGTCATTTCAGGAGCGGGTTCGGCAGCTATTGCTTGTGCTAATTTATATGTTGCTTTCGGAGTGAAACCTGAAAATGTTGTAATGTTCAACAGTAAAGGAGCCTTAAGAAAAGACGATCCAAGAGTTACTGACATGCAACGTCGATACGCAACGGATAAACATTATGACGATTTAGCTCACGCTATGAAAGGTGCCGATGTATTTATCGGATTGTCTTCGGGAGATATCGTTACACCAGAAATGTTGTTAGGAATGGCTGATAATCCAATCGTTTTTGCGATGGCGAATCCTACGCCAGAAATCAATTATAATTTAGCTATCGATACGCGTAAAGATATCATTATGGCAACAGGCCGTTCTGATCATCCTAACCAAGTGAATAATGTATTAGGTTTCCCATTTATTTTTAGAGGTGCTTTAGATGTTAGAGCTACGAAAATTAATGAGGAAATGAAAAAAGCGGCTGTTATCGCTTTAGCGGAATTAGCAAAAGAATCGGTTCCAGAGCAAGTAAATATTGCTTATGGCGAAACCAAGTTAACATTTGGTCGCGATTATATTATTCCAAAACCTTTTGATCCAAGATTAATTGCAGCAGTTCCGCCAGCCGTAGCCAAAGCTGCTATGGAATCAGGTGTGGCAACAGCGCCAATTACCGATTGGGAAAAATACAAAGACGAATTATTAGAGCGAATGGGTTCTGATAACAAAATGATTCGTTTGCTAACTAATAGGGCTAGAACGAATCCAAAACGTATCATTTTCGCGGAAGCAGATCAAATTGATGTGTTAAAAGCAGCTCAAATTGTGCATGAAGAAGGTATTGGCTTCCCAATTTTATTAGGAAATCAGGAAATCATAAAAGAATTAAAAGCTGAAATTGGTTTTGATACTGAAGTGCCAATTTTTGATCCAAAAACAAAAGAATCAGAAGCGAAAAGATTAGAGTATGCTAATCATTTTTGGGCGACCAGAAAACGTAAAGGAATTACTTTGTTAGATGCTGAAAAATGGATGCGTGAGCGTAACTATTTTGGCTTAATGATGGTCAATACAGGTGAAGCGGATGCTATGGTAACCGGATATTCTAGAAGTTATCCAACCACAATTAAACCAGTAATGCAATTGATTGATAAAGCTCCAGGAGTTTCTAAAATTGCTACTACCAATATGATGATGACGGCAAGAGGTCCAATTTTCTTATCGGATACTGCAATCAATCCAAATCCTTCAGCTGAAGAATTAGCTAGAATTGCTTTGATGACAGCTAAAACCGTAAGAATGTTTGGAATGGAGCCTGTTATTGCAATGGTTTCGTATTCAAATTTTGGTTCTTCTCACAATGAAGGTGCTACTAAAATAAGCCAAGCCGTAGCCTATTT
>CAZCIV010000404.1:0-2755 GCA_964498595.1 uncultured Flavobacterium sp. | reverse complement strand
TGAATTCCTTTTGCAGAAACTGGGAAAAAGTGTTTTGGTTTGTAAGGAACGTTGTCTTTTGAATATTCAGCAGGACGATTGTTTTTGTCGGCATAAACTCTAAATAATGAGAAATCTCCTGTGTGACGAGGCCAAACCCAGTTATCTGTATCCGATCCAAATTTTCCAATTGAACTTGGTGGCGCACCAACTAAACGAACATCTTTGAAATTTTCAGTTACAAATAATAAATATTGATTTCCATCATAAAAAGCACGAATCATAACATCTTGCCAAGCTTCTTTTTGGAAACTTTTGCTAACTGTTGCAATGTTTTGTTGGATTCTTTTTTGTTTATCGCTTTCTGTTGGAAGATTTAAAACACCTTCAAAAATTTTAGTAGTTACATCTTCAATCTTGATTATGAAAGTAACGGTTAAATCTTTGTTTGGCAATTCGTCTTCCATTTTGTAAGCCCAAAAACCATTGGTCAAATAATCATTTTCAACTGTAGAGTGACTTTGAATGTTGTCGTAACCGCAGTGGTGATTCGTTAATAAAAGTCCTTTTGGCGAAATCATTTCCGCTGTACAACCGCCATCAAAATGAGGAACAGCATCTTTTAAGCTGGAATTATTTACCGAATAAATAGCATCGGCACTAATTTTCATTCCCAAAGCTTTCATTTCTTTTTCGTTTGCTCCTTTCAATAAAGAAGGAATCCACATGCCTCCTTGTTGCGCTTGAACTTGGATAACAAATAAAACAAGTAGTAATTTTAAAAATTTCATAGGTATAATTTTATTTAGGGACTTTGTATTTCATTAATTTTCGGTTGTGAATTACAAAATCGTGTGCAAGATACAATTTTTGTGCGTTTTCGTTATGCGGTTCGACTTCTAAATACAGTAATTTTAACGATAATTTAGGAACTTCTCGCTGAATAAACTGAATCGCTTCTTTTCCAATTCCTTTTCCGCGAGCGGTTTCTTTGATGAATAATTCGTCTACAAAAGCAATTTTTCCACCATATTCGAAACTGAAAATAAATGTAAGAATTATATAACCAACAATTTCATTTTCGGAATAAATCAGCCAAGATTTTCCAAGATGTTCATTGGTAATAAATTCTTGAAACAAATTTTTAGCTACTTCAACATCCATTGGATAATTATCAATCGCATAGAAATCTTGCATCATTTGAGTGATGACTTCAATGTCTGCAATTTCTAAAGGTTTGAAGCTTATCATTAATCCAAAATATGATTCATAATTGTTTGAGTTGCGCCTTTATTCATTTGAACAAATGTGCTACAAATGTGCCCTTTTTCTAATCGTTCATCTTCGTTGTGAAGTAATAAATCAAAGGCTTCATTTAATTGAGTTTGATTCTGAATTGAAATACAACCCTCCATATTTACCAATGCTGTAGCTTCCGCAAAATGCGAGTAATTTGGACCAATCACTACAGGAACCCCAAAAGTTGCCGGTTCTAAAATATTATGAACACCTGGATTTCCGAATCCGCCACCCACATAAGCAATATCGGCATACGAGTAAATTTTGGTTAAAATTCCAATAGTATCGATGATGTAAACTTGAAAATCTTCTGTTTTGTCATGCTGAACTTGTTTCAGCATCTCATCTTTTTCCGAGTACAAAACCGTTTTTTTGGATATAGATTTTTTCAATTCCTGAATTTGCTCCGATTTGATATTATGAGGAGCAATAATAAATTTCACATCATCCGAACTTTGATTGATGTAATTCACCAATAAAGTTTCGTCTTTTGGCCAAGAACTTCCAATCACGATTGTGGTTTTGTTGTTTTTGAATTGTTCAATGAAATCCAAAGAATTATCTCGTTCTAAAATCGAAACCACACGATCAAAACGCGTGTCGCCAGAAACTTTTACGTTGTTAAATCCAATACTTTGTAGAAGGTTTTTAGAACTTTCATTCTGAACAAAAAAGTAATCAAATGTTTTTAAAGCGTTTCTATAAAATCCGCCATACCATTTAAAAAACGCTTGATTTTCTCGTAAAATTCCAGAAATCAAATAGGTTTTGATTTGTTGTTTTTTTAGTTCGTTAAGATAATTTGGCCAATATTCATATTTGATAAAAAACACGGTTTCAGGATGAACTAATTGGATGAATTGCTTCGCATTCGAAATAGTATCCAAAGGCAAATAAACCGTAACATCGGCAACGGTATTGTTTTTTCGAACTTCATAACCCGAAGGCGAAAAAAAAGTAACCACAATTTTATGACTTGGGAATTGTTGTTTGATAGCTTCAATTACAGGTAAACCTTGTTCGTATTCGCCTAAAGACGCTGCATGAAACCAAATTGTTTTATCCGAAGTTTGAATTTTATTCGCTAACGTTTGAAAAACCGACTTTCTTCCGTCTACAAAAAGTTTCATTTTCGGACTGAAAAGGGCTACAAGCTTCAAAAGTTGGCTAGCTAAAAGCGTAATTATGTTGTATAAAAATAGCATAATTGAATTTTATGGTGCTAAAATACGTTTCTTTTTAAGTTAGATAAAATTTGTACTATAGAATTTCATATTTTTGCTAGACTTAATTTTATTCCGATGAGAAAATTACAAATGGTTGACTTAAAAAGTCAATACGAAAAAATAAAAGAAGAAGTAAATGCTTCTATTCAAGAGGTTTTAGACACAAATACATACATCAACGGACCTTTAGTTCATCAATTTCAAGCGGATTTAGAAAAATATTTGGGAGTAAAACACGTAATTCCATGTGC
>CAZCIV010000403.1:0-2763 GCA_964498595.1 uncultured Flavobacterium sp. | reverse complement strand
ACGAAACGGCTATTACTATTTCCGCTCAAGAATATCTCAAAAAATTCTACGAATCGCACGGATTTATCCAAACCAGTGAAATGTATTTGGAAGACGATATTCCGCATATTCAGATGAAGCGTTCTTAGTCTTCAGTCTCAGTTTTCAGTCTCAGTTGGAGCGCTGATGATATCGATTCAACAGATTCTTTTGGATTTATAACCACATCCAAATTAAGAAAATACAAGTTTAAAAAGTAGTTTTACTGCGACTGAAAACTGTGACTGAGAACTTTCTTAAAGCTTATAACTAACTGTCAACATTACAATTCTTGGTAACGTGTAAGTGGTAGAACTCGAAATCATAAAATCAGAGAAAGAGTTGTTGATTTTAGTGCCATTGTTCAAGTAATTCTGTGCCGAAAGTTCAAATCGGAACGGATTGTTTTTCTTTTGATAACTTAAATAAGCATTGGCAATTCTAAAATCAGTTGCAATGTTGTTGCTGTTTTCGTTGAAGGTTATTTCGTAATCGGTTTTAAAATTAAAATGTTTCCAAAAATCGATATCAAAATCAAAACCCAATCGATCTGTAGTCAATTTCGAATTCGTTAATCCTGAAAATTGACTAAATGTTTTGTTATAACTTACACTCGCACTTGGCCATTTTTTGTTGGCTGTTCGTAACTTAATTCCAATACTTTGATTGTTTCTATCGTTGGTTATTGTTTGATTATTTACGGTTTGAATGTAGTTGAACCAAGATAAATTAGCATTTAAGCCCAATCTAAATTTGTGGATTTTTTTATCAATATTTCCATAAGCACGATACGTAGTTTCTGGATTATCAGTAATGGTTGGCGTTGTAAATTGATTAATGCCATCTAAACCAATTTCATTACGAATAGTTCTTACTTTTTTGGTAAAACTCGCATTGGCAAACAACATGATGCCGCGATACATGCTGGTTTTGGAATAGTTTAAAGTTGCATTATGAAAACGTTCGTTTCGCAACAACGCATTTCCTCTAAAAACCGAATTATAACTTTGTAGCGTATAACGTTCTAACAAACGATTCGCTTCTGGGAATTCATTCACTAAACGGTAATTGAATTTTAAGTTTTCGGATTGATTGAATTCGTATTCGCTTAACCAACTTGGTTGTAAAAACGTGTTGTTTAACGTATAATTGTTTGCAATTTGCTCGGTTTTCAAATGATAGTAATGGGCATAAATGGCAGGTTTGTTCACCCATTTTCCAATTTTAAACTTATATTCTAAACCTAAATACAAATCGTTTAACAAATAATCCATATCATTACCAAAACCATCTGAAGCAAAATCATTTATAGTGCCATCGGTTAGGTACTGTTTTTCTGTTATTTGTAGCTGTGTGGTTCCTAAATTATTTCCAACATTGGTATATAAATGATTGTAATTGTTGATAATCCAATAATGTTTAAAAAGCGCATCCATACTACTGTTTTTTACTTTTTTTACTTGCTGAATGTTGTAAAACGAATCATTTTCTAATGGAATTAATCCGGTTAAAAATTCAGTATCAGTTAACCAAGTATTAATAGGTTTTTGGTTGTCATAACTTTGATTGATGACCAAAGTGGTGGTATGTTTAGAATTAATTTGCTTATGCCATTCTAAAAATTGTTTGATTTGAATATTATCAGCTGAATTTAACGTTTCAAACGAAGTTTGTTGCCCATCGAGTCTTGAATTTAAAACCGAAGTCATGTCATTGGCGCTCGATTGAAATTGGCCATTGTAAAACCATTTCTCTTTAGTGTTGGGCGTGTAGTTTAATTTTACGTTTCCAATGCCTAAAATCGATTTATTTTCACCTTTATTGATGCGTTCTTCTGAAGTGGCGGTTGTGTTTTGAAGATACTCAATACTACTTTCGGTTAAGGTGCTGGTAAAAAGTTTAGAAAAAATAGCAAAACCTTCTACGTCTAATTTAGAATTGATTTCTTGGCGAAAGTTCAAAGCGCTAAATTGCGATTTGTTTTCAATGACATCCGTGTTGTCGCTAGCAAAGGAATACAAATCAGTCAATTGTTTTCTTCCTGAAATAAAACTACTAGCGCCACCTTGAAAGCGCATCATGTCTTGAAAAGAAAAAGTACGTTTACCTATGTTGTTGATATCTCCAATGAAACTCACATTCGTTTTTGGCGCATAATAAAACAAAGCAGCGTGACCGAGATAAAATCCGTTATCATTAGCAACTTCTGCGCCTGCATCGACATCGCCAAAAAAGAATTTCTTTTTGTCTTCTTTCAGTTTGATGTTCATCGCCAAGTCTTCAGAATCGGAAACTTGTTTCAGAAAACCTACCTCATTGAAGTTGTCAATTACTTCTACTTTATCTACTGCATCGGCTGGAATATTTTCTACCCCTAATTTAGTACCACCACCAAAAAACGATTTATTTTCTACTAAAAACTTGGTTACTTTCTTGCCCTGAACGGTTACGCCACCGTTTTTATCTACTTCTACACCTGGTAGTTTTTCTAATTGTTCTTTTAGTTTGCGTTCGTTTCCATTGGCAAAGGCTTTTACATCATAAATTAACGTATCTTTTTTTACGATAACGGGTTTGTAATCATAGGTAATAACAATTTCCTTGAGTTGTTGCCCTGTTTCCTTAAGTTTAAAGTGATGTTCCTTTTGCGAAAAATTAGCGGGAAGATTTAAAATTTCTTCTTTAAAACCTAAATATGAAACCCTAACTTCATACGGGACATCTTTTTCTAATTCTAATTTATAA
>CAZCIV010000402.1:0-2764 GCA_964498595.1 uncultured Flavobacterium sp. | reverse complement strand
ATATACTATTGCTATGCAAGTTTTTGTATATTTGAGTTGTGCAACATGCACAAGGGTTTTGCAATAGTGGGGCGAAACTGCAAAGTTCAACTGTTGTTCTTCGGTTCAACTTTTGTGCAAAATTGAAGATTTGTGCTTCGATTGCCCCACCATCGCAAAGCCCCAAAACGTTAAAACAAAAAAAGCCTGAACAAAATTCAGGCTTTCTCATACTCAGTAAAGGTTACCAATCAAAACTGAGCTTATTTCTTTTTCGAGGTCAATTGCTTTAAAAGCACCGTAACACCAAAACTCACTACTGCTCCAATAAAGGCTAAAACTATGGTTTTTAAGACATCTGCTGAGGTTAAATTAGGTATAACACTCAATGCAAATCCTCCAAAAGTTCCTGCCCTCAAAGTTAAAGAATTATCCATTCGCTCCAACGTCAGTTTCGGTCTTAACCTCATCTTTTTTGTTGCAAAGGATAGTATTATCCTTAACCTGTGCTGAGCTTGTCGAAGTATCAACAGTAATTTGGCTTACTGCAGATAAAACACCGCCTGCAACGGCAGCATAACCCGCAACGGTTACAACAACAGCAGGTAAAGCTACTGGAGCAGCTACAATGCTTCCACTTACTGCTAATAAGGCTAATCCAATGGTGCGCAACACCTTAAAAAATTTCGGAGTGGGTGCCTTAGCACGTTCTACTACATTCATAATCTTTCTTTTTTTGTCATTCCCCGAGTAATCGGGAATCTATTGTACAATCAATTCTACACTTTCTTTGTTATCCAAAGCTTTATAAACCAAGTCTTTCAACTTCGTAAAAGCTTTTCTAGATAGCAACCCTAAACCAGGTCCAGAAAGTTTCGTAACAGGAGCAATACAGCCACGCAATTCCTTTTGCGCATTATTGGCAGGATGTATCAAAATATATGTTCTGTTGGGCACATCCACCAATTCCAAATGCCATTTGTATTTCGCGCTATATCGCTTTCTAATAAAATATTTCCCTTCCGGAATACAGGAAATCCCACGTTCATTTCGCTTCCACGGCAATTCAATCGTATAACTAATCAATTTGCCCTCACATTCCAATTTTCCATTCGTTCCTTCAGGGAAATAAGTTCTTGTCAAAAACAGTATCATACTGACCACTTAAAACTGATCACTGACCACTATTAAACACCTCCGTCAACCGCTACAATCGATAACGGGTTAAAAGCACCATTTTTCAATGGATACATTTGCCCATTAATTTGTTGGTAAAACTCCACACCAAGAGCCAAAACAAGTGGGTGAGTAGAGTTCGCAGTCACCGCATTACTCAAGTTGATTACAGCTGTTGCTGTAGCATCCCAAGGTAAAATCGCAGTTTCAGAAGTAGCCACTTCATACGATTCTCCAGTAAAGTCAATTGCAGCTCCACCAGAAATCACTTTAAAGTGAGTAGTTCCACTAGGAGCAGCAATCATATTCGCAGGAATAAAAGTAGGAATACTAACATCCAAAGTTCCAGCCACTCGGTCAATATCCGTAGTAAAAGGAGCAAACAAAGAAGTGCCTAATTTCCCACGAATATTAAATTCGAAACCAAGAACCAATTCAATTTCTCCATCAATTACATTACGTAATCCTCTTTCACTCACAGCATCCATTTGGATAACCTTCACCATTTGTTGCGTCAGACGACTCACCATTCTACCATCCGCAGAATTTAACAACAAGGGACGTAAAGCGGTTCTCAAAAGCTTACCTGCTTTTCCAGCTCTACCAAATTCAGAACCGTTTTCACGCGTTCTTTGAAACGCAGGGTCACTCGCAATTCTACTGGCGTCAATACCACCTTTTTCACGAGCTAAATGCCCATCCTGCGTTTTGTAAAAAGTAATATCCCCGATAGTACCTTTTAATTTAATTATGCCTTTCTGTCTAGCCATAACATCAAAATTTTAGTTCAACATTTAGAATGTTTTGAACATTCCTTCACACTTCATAATTCACTCTCTGATGCATCCTTTGATTAAATTATAGTACAAAGCTTAGATTTTCAATTTAATATTCAAATACCACAAGTCCAAATGACACTAAAACGCTCATTTTTACCTATTTTTACCTATAAATATTTACTTATTATAAGTAAATTTGAAAGTTGTTTAAAATGCCTTTAAATCATGTATAAGTAAGCTATATTATAGGCGCATCAAGTGTATAGATAATGTATGAAAATAGAACAAAAACGAGTTTGCATATACCCTAAAGATGTTCAAAGAATAACCGGTAAAAGTTACAAGTCTTCCAGACTATTACTTTTAGATATTAGAAAGCAACTAAATAAGGGAGAACATCAGTTCATTTCAATTGAAGAGTTTTGTAATTACACTGGTTTAAGTATAGAACAGGTTAATCCATTAATTCAAGGGTAATATTTTAGTTTAAATTTTAAACTAATAGTTTCACTATGTTATCAAACAACATGTTCATTAAGCAGTCTATAATTTAGCCTTATTTTGTTGTTTTAAATATTAAAAATTCTTAAATTTACATCATACAATTAAGTGCAAATAAATGGTTATTTATTAGTGACCTATTTAATGACCTATTAAGACATATTACAGCTAAAGCCTTGAAAATACTAGCGGTGTAAAAGTGATACAAATCCCTCTTCCTCCGCTGGTAAACCGATTCAGAAATGAATCGGTTTTTTTTATGCCTTTTTTTAAACACATAGATTCTGTGTTGATTTACAACAAAAATCTATTTTTTTTATAATTTTGTT
>CAZCIV010000401.1:0-2803 GCA_964498595.1 uncultured Flavobacterium sp. | reverse complement strand
TACCAAGACGTTGGGTTAAAAAAATCGAGCGCTATAGTGCTAATACCGAAGCTATTAAATCGGTAAGTACATGGCAAATTGTACTTCGCGCCTACTTAACTCAGGTAATTATTCACTCGATTATTATTGTGGCGATTATTCTACTTTCATCCAAATATATTCTGCCTTTGGTTGAAGATTCTCGTTTTGGAAATGCTATCGCAGCTTTAATAACGGTTGTAATTTTATCTCCCTTTTTATGGGCCTTATCATTGCGAAGAGTAGCAGTAGAACAAGTGCAAGAATTAATGCAAGTCAGAAAATATCAAGGTCCGATTATTGTCTTAGTCTTCTTTAGAATTGCACTTTCGCTTTTCTATATGGGATTTGTATTGAATGAATTTTTCTCTCCAGCAATCGCTATTATTGCATTGGTTATTGGAATCGTTTCCTATATTTTATTCCCAAAACGATTACATGCGTTTTACAACAAAATTGAGAGCCATTTCTTGAGAAATTTCAACGATAGAGAATTAACAAAAGAAGCCAACAAACGCCAAAATGTACTATCTCCTTGGGATGGTCACATGGCTGATTTCATTATAGCCAAAGAATCGAATTTAGCAGGTAAAACGTTGGAAGAATTGAAAATCAGAGAACAATTCGGAATCAATATCGCTTCTATTAAACGTGGTGATGTTACGATTAATATTCCAATTAGAACCGAACGCTTATTCCCTGGTGACGAAATCAATGTAATTGGTACAGACGAACAAGTAAAACTATTCAAAAACTACTTAGACAAACACGAAATCGACGCTCCAGAAGCCACAGAAAAAGAAGACATCATCTTACAACAATTAGAACTTAAAAACCGTGTTTGCATCGGAAAAAGCATCCGAGAATCGCAAATTAGAGAAAAAACACACGGCATCATCGTAGGTATCGAACGCAACGGAAAACGTATTCTAAACCCTGAATCAAATTGGATTTTAGAGTCAGATGATATTATATGGATTGCAGGAAATAAGAAAAAGATTAATGAGTTTTTGAAGGGGTAAAATACTATTTAATCTCTTTTTAAGTTATATAAAGTATTGAAAACATACAATATGAAAACCCATTTCACCTTACTTCTGCTCTTCATATCAGCTTTAAGTTTCAGTCAAAATCAAAGCAAAATTGATTTAGAAAAACTGAAAACAAAAGTATATCAATTGGTAAACGAAGAACGTTCCAATAACGACAGAAAAATTCTTGGTTTGGATGCTTATTTAAAAAAAGCTGCAGATGACCATGCCAAATACATCGCAAAAGCGCAAACCTTATCGCACGAACAGACTGATGCTAAAAAGCAAAGTCCAAAAGAACGAGTTTATTTTTATGGTGGAAATTCGTTTGTTCTGGTGGGTGAAAACTTATTATTCACAGGAATTAAAGACCAAATTTACTCTGAAACTGATTTAGACACTTTAGCCTTAAAAATGTTCAATCTGTGGAAGAAATCACCCAATCATTTGAAAAATATTTTAGATCATCAATACTTTTATACTGAAATCGGTTTTAGCATCGATTGGGAAAACATGAAAATTTATGCAGTACAATTGTTTGGAGCGAAGTAATTAAACACAAATTTCACGAATTAGCACGAATTAATTGGTGTAAATTAGTGAAATTCATGTTCATTTTGAAGTACAAAAAAACCTGATAGCTAATAACTATCAGGTTTTTATTTTTACTGAACACTGTGACTGATCACCGAACACCAAAACTATCTCGAATAATTCGGAGCTTCTTTCGTAATCGTTACGTTGTGTGGGTGACTTTCACCAATTCCACTTGCTGTAATTCTAATGAAACGTCCGTTTTCTTGTAAGGTTGGAATATCTTTTGCTCCGCAATAACCCATTCCGGCTCTTAAACCACCAATGAATTGTTGCATGCTTTCGTTTAATTCACCTTTATAAGGTACACGACCTACAATTCCTTCTGGAACTAATTTCTTCACATCATCTTCTACATCTTGGAAATAACGGTCTTTAGAACCTTCTTGCATTGCCTCAACAGAGCCCATACCACGATATGATTTGAATTTTCTTCCTTCAAAAATAATCGTTTCACCTGGCGATTCTTTTGTTCCTGCTAATAACGAACCTAACATTACACAATCAGCTCCCGCAGCAATCGCTTTTGGAATATCTCCTGTATAACGAATTCCACCATCAGCAATAACTGGAACTCCCGAACCTTTTAAAGCCGCAGCAACTTCTAAAACCGCTGAAAATTGAGGAAATCCAACACCTGCCACAACTCTCGTTGTACAAATAGAACCTGGACCAATTCCTACTTTAACCGCATCAGCTCCATTTTGAGCTAAATACAAAGCCGCTTCTGGTGTTGCAATATTACCTACTACTACATCTAATTCTGGAAATTTCGCTTTTACTGCTTTCAATACATCTACAACTCCTTTTGTATGTCCGTGAGCCGTATCAATAATTACAGCGTCAACTCCAGCGTTTACTAATGCTGTAGCTCTATCTACTGCATCAGCAGTAACTCCTAAAGCCGCAGCTACACGTAAACGACCAAATTTATCTTTATTAGCGATTGGTTTTTGGGTAAGTTTAGTAATATCTCTAAACGTAATTAAGCCAACTAATTTATTATTGTTATCAACTACAGGTAATTTTTCAATTTTATTTTCTTGAAGAATATCTTCTGCTTCATGTAAAGTCGTTCCTTGAGCAGCCGTTACTAAATTTTCAGAAGTCATTACTTCTAAAATCGAACGTGAATTTACTTTTTCGAAACGTAAATCTCT
>CAZCIV010000400.1:0-2804 GCA_964498595.1 uncultured Flavobacterium sp. | reverse complement strand
ACGGAATATTGCTCTTTTTTTGTAATTTTAAGCTATGGAAATTTTAATTATTCTTTTTCTTATTGTTTTGAATGGCGTTTTTTCAATGTCAGAAATCGCTTTAATTTCAGCACGTAAAAATCGTTTGGAAACTGCTGCAAAAAAAGGAAATAAAAATGCTAAAGCGGCTTTAGATTTAGCTAATTCTCCAAACGAATTTTTATCAACAGTTCAAATTGGAATTACTTTAATTGGAATTTTAACAGGTATTTATTCGGGTGAAAAAATTACGACTGATGTACAGAATTTTGTTTCAGGGTTTGAAGCATTGAAACCGTATTCGGAATCAATAGCCGTAGGAATTGTAGTTGTAATTTTAACGTTTTTCTCTCTAGTTTTAGGAGAATTGTTGCCAAAAAGAATCGGTTTGAATTATCCTGAAGGAATTGCGAAAGCAGTTGCAGTTCCAATGAAATTAGTATCTACGATAACGATGCCTTTTATATGGATGTTAACTACGTCAACTGAGTTTTTATTGAAAATACTTCAAATTAAACCAACGGCTGATGGCAAAGTTACAGAAGAAGAAATCAAAGCTATTATTAAAGAAGGCACAGAAGTAGGAGAAGTTCAAGAAATTGAACAAGATATAGTGGAACGTGTTTTTCATATTGGCGATAGAAAAGTCAATTCATTAATGACGCACCGAAATTCAATTGTTTATTTGTCTTACGAAGATTCCATTGAAGAAATCAAAGCGAAAGTTTTAGATGAATTGCATTCGGTTTATCCAGTATGTGCGGATAATTTAGACGATGTAGAAGGAATCGTTTTGTTGAAAGATTTGTTTTCTAATTTCGAGAAAGGGAATTTCGATTTAAAAGCTATTACCAGAGAACCGGTTTATTTTATTGAGCATACTTCGGCCTATAAAGCATTGGAAAATTTTAAAATTTCAAAAGTGCATTATGCCTTAGTAACGGATGAACACGGTGTTTTTCAAGGAATTATTACATTGAATGATATTTTAGAAGCTTTAGTGGGAGATGCGGCTGATTTCTATGAAGACGAATTTAAAATTGTGGCAAGAGAAGATGGTTCGTGGTTAGTTGATGGACATTATTCATTGCACGATTTTTTAACTTATTTTGATATGGATGAATTAATAGGAGATTACGAAGTAACAACAGTAAGTGGATTAATCATAACAGAATTAGGAGTAATCCCAAAACAAGGACAAAAGTTAATTTGGAACAAATTAGAGTTCGAAGTTATCGATATGGACGGTGTTAAAATTGATAAAGTTTTAATCACCAATTTAAAAGAATAATAATTAAGTATTCAGTGTTCAGTATTTAGTATGCAGTTCTAAATAGTGTCATTGAGAATAACAAATTGTTATCAGAAAAGAGGTTTTGTAGGTTGGAAAATTACTGAACACTCAACACTGATAACTGAACACTAAGAAAAGATGACAGAAGGAAATTTTGTAGACTACGTAAAAATATATGTTTCTTCCGGAAAGGGAGGAAAAGGGTCGTCGCATTTACACAGAGAAAAATTTATTGAAAAAGGTGGACCTGATGGTGGAGATGGAGGTCGAGGTGGACATGTATATATCAAAGGAAATAAAAATCTTTGGACGTTATTTCATTTGAAATTCTTGAAACACGTTCGTGCAGGTCACGGAGGTGATGGAGGAAGTTCTAGAAGTACAGGGCATGATGGGGAAGATAAATTTATTGAAGTACCATTAGGAACGGTTGTAAAAGATCAAGAAACTGGAGATGTTTTGTTTGAAATTACAGAACATGATGAGGTGAAAATCTTAGCAGAAGGTGGAAAAGGAGGTTTAGGAAACTGGCATTTTAGAAGTGCTACAAATCAAACGCCTCGTTATGCACAACCAGGTATGCCAGTAAAAGAAGTTGACGTTACTTTAGAATTAAAAGTGTTAGCTGATGTAGGTTTAGTAGGTTTTCCAAACGCTGGAAAATCAACTTTACTTTCTGTTTTGACTTCCGCTAAACCAAAAATTGCAGATTATCCATTTACGACTTTAAAGCCTAATTTAGGAATTGTAGCTTACAGAGATTTTCAATCGTTTGTAATGGCAGATATTCCAGGTATTATTGAAGGTGCTGCTGAAGGGAAAGGATTGGGACATTACTTCTTGCGTCATATTGAGCGAAATTCAACGTTGTTATTTTTAGTTCCTGCTGATGCGGATGATATTAAGAAAGAATACGAAATTCTGTTAGATGAATTACGTCGTTATAATCCAGAAATGTTAGACAAAGATCGTTTGGTTGTTATTTCAAAATGCGATATGTTAGACGATGAATTAAAAGCAGAATTAAAGAAACAATTGGATAAGGAATTAAAAGGAATACCTTATATGTTTATTTCATCAGTTGCGCAGCAAGGTTTACAAGAATTGAAAGACAAATTGTGGCAAATGCTGAATGTAGAAACAAAATAAGTTGTAAAAAAAGTAAGAAAAAGCATCTTCATTTAGGAGATGCTTTTTTGTTTTTAATGCAGTTTATATAATAAAAAGTTAAAATTACTTCAATCTAATCTTATTTTGAAATGATAATTTTATCGAAATCGTATTTTTAAGTATATTCGCAACACAAATCAAAAGAACACAGATTTATTATGAAAAAATTATTATTATTTGTCGTTTCTGCTATTATGCTTGTACCAACATCGGTAAAAGCAGATGAAGGAATGTGGTTTTTAATGTTCATTGAGCGTTTAAATCACCGCGACATGCAAAAAATGGGCTTGCAATTAACAGCCGAAGAAATTTACAGTATCAA
>CAZCIV010000399.1:0-2808 GCA_964498595.1 uncultured Flavobacterium sp. | reverse complement strand
ACGAAATTGTCGCTGAAATTGAGAAAATTCAGGAATTAATTCCGAATCCCGCACCTTAAAATAGTAATCAGTGTTCAGGAATTAGTAATCAGATATATACTGAAAACTTACTCATGAACACTGATTTTTTGTCATTCTGAACTTGTTTCAGAATCCAGTTTGAGAAGCTGAAACGAGTTCAGCTTGACAAAGTGTTTTTTATAAATTATCGATATACTTATCCTTCGGATATTTAATCTTATAACTGATTCTGAATTTCTTGGTTTCTCCAGCACCCAATTTTATATCCCAAGTTAAGATTCCGGTTTCTGGGTTTACTTTGGCTTTTCCGTTATCTAATAATTCGATAGTGATTTCTTTATCAGTGCTAATTGGATATTGATCTTTTAACAACATTTCAATCGCTTCTTTTTTGTTGTTTTTCACTGTGATATCGTAAGTAAACGTTTGTTCTTTATAGCCTGACAAGAATTTAGTTCCCGATTTATCCGCAATTTTTTCTCGTTTTATGGCAATTTTCTTATCTCTTCCCATGCTCAAATTCAAAGTATCCGAAGTTTGATTTGGGTTAATCATGGTTTTGCCTACATACATACCTTCAAAAATAATATTCGCTTCACCAGGCAACAGGTTGAATTTAGAATAATCATTAATTTCAGCTAATAAAAAGGCTTCTTTTTCTACTTTCGGAACGGCGTAATATTTATAGGTTGCAGGTAATTTCAAATCTTTTAAGGCCACACTATGTGCTTTTCCATTCGATAAAATATCATACGGAATATCAATATCAAAAGAAATGTTTAATTGGTTTTCGTTGATGGTGGTGTAGTTTGAGATTGAAGATTCATCCAAAGCTTCTTTTTTATCATAGGAAGAATATCCTCTTATTGCAACAGTATTCATTGCAGCATTGCTATTATTGTAAACTCTTGGATATCCAAATCGTAAAAACCAAGCTTGTAGAATAGGAGCCGTATTGTTTTGATTTGGATTACCGCTAGAAAGTGTCAGTTTTACTTTTTTCCAATCGATTCCTGTGTTTTGTATCACTTTGGCTTTGTACATTAAGTTGATTGGCGAGTTGATATTGTCGGCACGTAAATCGTAAAATGGCGACCATGAAGCGTTGTTGGTTAAATAATTAATGTCAAGATTTACTGAGCTTGCTGCATCTGTCATTACTTGTATAACCAATTTTCCTTGTGAGGTTTTTTCTTGTTTTTGCGTATTCAATTCTAATTTAGAATTCAGATTTGATAGTTTGTCTTTTAGCTTATTTTCTTTCTCGATTAGTACATCTACCAAATTACTCAATTCGTTTCTTTTAGCTCTGTAATAATCCACTAATTTGATTAATTCAGAGACATTTAAACCTGAGTTTTGTCCCGCTACGGTTTGATTTTTATCTAATAAATCAATGGTTTTGGAATAAGACACTTTTTCGTTGGCAATTTTTCCCATTTCTTTTTCGATGATGGCAATGCTATCTCGAACTTTTTTAATCATCGGATTGCTTTCATCAATTTCATATTCCGAAATAAAATTTCGTGTAAACTGAACGGATAAAACTGTAACATTAGCCGGAGCACCAATTTGAATGGTGTTTTCATTTACGTAATCCGCCACATTTTTAATCACAATTTCACTAGTTCCTGATGGAAGTGTAACGGAAGCCGATTGTAATAACTCAGCCGAATTGCTATAAACAGTTGCGCTTTTAATTTTAGCGGAAGTAAAAATAGGTTTTTGAGCAAATGCGATTGCTGAAAAACATAATAATGTAATTAGAAGTATTTTTTTCATCTCTATAAACTTTAGTGTTTCTGGTATAGAGTGAAATAAAATGAAAAAGGTTGGGAAACAGATGAAATTAAATCCCCAAAATAATCTTAGCAATCGTAAAATAGGTCAAAATCCCTAAGATATCGTTACTAGTTGTGATAAAAGGACCTGTAGCTAAAGCGGGGTCAATACCATATTTGTTTAGAATAATTGGAATAAAAGTTCCAATTAAAGATGCCATAATAATTACTGATAGTAGAGCAATTGCAACGGTATAACCAACATGAATTTCATAGCCTAGAAGGTAATAGCTTCCTAATAAAAGTATAGTTGCCAAGATTAATCCGTTTAATAAACTCAAGGATAATTCTTTCAATAAACGTTCTACGACTGGTCCAATGATGGTATTATTGGCCAAACCTTGCACAATAATCGCTGATGATTGTACTCCAACATTTCCTGCCATAGCGGCAATAAGTGGTGTAAAGAAAAACAATTCAGGATGTAAATCCATAATCGGCTCGAATAAACCAAATATTTTTACCGATATAAAACCACCTAAAAGCGCTAAAACCAACCATGGCAAACGTGCTTTGGTTAATTCTAAAACGCTATCATCCGCTTCAACGTCTTGCGAAATTCCGGCAGCTAATTGGTAATCTTTGTCGGCTTCTTCTTTAATTACGTCTACAATATCATCAATGGTAATTCGCCCAACTAATCTTCCTAATTCATCTACAACTGGAATAGCCTCCAAGTCATACTTTTGCATGATACGCGCTACTTCTACATCTTTTGTGTCAACTTTTACGTAATCCACTTTTTTGATATAAACGTCGCTAATAGGCGTTTTGGTTGAGGTAGTTAATAAATCTTTTAAAGACAAACGTCCTTTCAAACGTTCTTCATCATCAACTACATAAATGGAATGTACTCGAGTAACGTTTTCTGCTTGTGCACGCATTTCTTTTACACAAGTTAAAACGTTCCAGTTTTCGTTAACTTTTACCAACTCTTTTCCCATCA
>CAZCIV010000398.1:0-2820 GCA_964498595.1 uncultured Flavobacterium sp. | reverse complement strand
TTCTTCTACAAAAATATTTTTCTGTTTGAGATACCGAGATAAGTTCTGACCTACAAAGCCAAATATGCTTGTACTTGTTATTTGAATAGGTACTTCAACATAGATTGAGCAAGTGCTTGATTAATTACATCTCTTTTAAATTGGTTTATAAATGATTTCCTTCTTTCTTTTTTATAGACAAATGTTTGAAATTTTAAAACCAATTCATTAACATTACATGGCGAGAAAAGGATTGAATTTTGAACATTTTCTTGTACAAAAGAATGAGCATATCCTCCAACACCAGCAATCATAGGTTGAGCAAAACAAGCTAATTCAAAAATTTTCGAAGGCAATACTTTTTTAAATGCATCGTAATCATTTAAATGTACAAATGTAAAGTCACATTGCTCATAAATTTTGATTAATTCATCTCTTTTAACCGGAGGATGAAACGAAATGTTATGAACTTGTAAATTTTCAATTTCATTCAAAAGTTTTTGTTTCGCCCCTCCATCCCCAATGATTAGAAATTCAATCTGATTTTCCAATTGCTTGGCAAAAGAAGGTATAATTTTATGTAAACCTTGACCTTCTCCTATATTTCCTGCATATACAATTTGATACTTTGAACGGGTACGCGTATGATTTAAAGAATTATTTTGAATAAATATATCATCTATACCATTCGTAAAAGTCGTATAGTTAGCTTGTTGATATTTCTTAAAATAATCTTTAAAACCCGCAGAAATTAAATTGATATGAGAAGCATAAGAAAATGTACGCTTTTCAATTTGTTTAATAATCGGTAAGGCAGTAGCTTTAATCAATGCACTATTTAACACATCTTCCATTGTATCATAAAAAATATCACGGATATCTAAATACAAAGGTTTTTGCTTTTGATGTGCTAATTTATAACCTAAATAGGCCGTAAAAAGGCGAGAGGATGAAGCGACCACTAAATCATATTGATAGTTTTTAGCAATCGATAATGCTTTTAAATAATAGGCTTTAAATGAAAATATTTGATCTTTCATTCCACTTTGATGTGCTGGTAATGGTATACGATGTATTGTTAAATTACCCCTTACTTCTTTTTCAGGAGCTTCTACTTGAAAACTCCCATAACGGTTGGGCATTGTTGTGATCACCGTAATGGTTGTATCTTCATCGCATTGCTTGGACAATTCCTTTATTAAAGGTGTATTACGAAATGAACCTGCACAAAGATCAGGTTCGTAATAAAAAGTCAAATAAAGAATATTTTTCATAGTTATGATTGAAAAATGAGTGTTGTGTGTTGTGTAAAACAAATAATTGCTTTACGATTACTTAAATATTGATTGTAACCATCTGCTTGTAAATAGTCTTCTAAATGAATAGTTGAACCATTTAAAACTTCAATAGTTAGAGGTAGTTCTTTAAAATAAATTATATTCCCCTTAAGTAAAGGTATTATACCATGAGCAAAATGCAAATGACTTTCCCCTTCCAATGAAGAACTTAAAAAATCATTAATTTCAAATTTATCTTGATTAAGTTGAAAAGTACGTTCGTGCCAAGTTGAAAATGGTTTAATGTAACCGTTATGTTTAGCTTTTACACAATTTTGTTGATCTTCAATAATAAATATCTTGGCACGTTCAGCTACACGAAATCCACTCCAAACCTTTGAATGATTTATTTTATTAATGGTTACCGTATTATGTGCTACTGAACTTCTTTCTAATGCTCTTCTTTCATTAATTTGATAGGTACTTGTACCCTGCTCAATTAAAAAAGGTTGATCATTATAATACATAATATATCCTAATGAATCTGCGTGTGCATGTCCTGGTTGATAATCAACAGCCAACTGAGCTACATCAATTTTAATCTCAAAATCTTTATTCATCAGTAAACGATAACCTGAATCACTTAAAGGTAATTTAGATGATGATACTCCTAAAATCTCCGCATATTCAACCAATTCGGATGTTGTATAAGCTATGCCTATTGTCGAATCATTAAAGTGAGGAATATCTCCATTTTTAAAACTAATATTTTCTAAAAATGACAACATACGAGATGCAATCTCTTGTATAAAAGCTAGAAAAGAAGAATTATTCCCATAAGTTGTATACCAATCAATTAACTCTAACACACGAAATAAAATTATCTGATGGTACATTGGGCTTAATTCAAAATGTGCACCATCCTGATGAATTTGCTCATTCAGCTCTTTGATTAAAAGATTTTCTGCTTTTTTAATCCATTTTACTTCTTGAAAGTAGGTACCTGCTAAAAGTAATGCAAAACCATTTTCTAAAAGGTGGTTTCCTAAAATATGATATTCTAAATTTTTGTATAAAAATTGACCTTCTTGATGCAAACAGTTTAAAAGAAAAGTATCTTTAATCTCATAACGAGATAAAAACTTAATACTATTAATTAAACGTAAAGAAACAGGGTATGGTTCTAATACTTTTGCATGCTCAATTGAAAAAGTATAAAAGTCTTTTAACAAATTAACTCTAGATTTTACATTTATATCCTCTTGTTGCAAATAGTCAAAATATTCTAAATTATAATTCCATAATTTTCCATATTCCTCACATTTCCAATCTATAGATAAACCAAATTTCTTTTCTAAATTTAGAAAACGAAAATGATTATCACCTAAATATTTATTTTTGTGCTCTGGATAATATTGAAATTGTATAGGTGTGATGGCAATATTATTATTTGTTTGATTTAAAGTCGTTTTCTTTTTAATACGATAAATAATTTGCCAATAAATTTGAGATAATTTATTTTATTTAAAATTCCTATAACAAGTAGTGTTAAACCGATGAGTTC
>CAZCIV010000397.1:0-2820 GCA_964498595.1 uncultured Flavobacterium sp. | reverse complement strand
ACATCACATAATTATTTGAAATACGTTCAATTTCACCAGCAAAATCACTTTGATCTATATCTTTAACTTTCTTTGCAGGAACACCCGCATAAATACAACCCGATTCAACGACTGTATTTTGCGTAATAACAGAACCCGCAGCAACAATTGAATTACTTTCAATCACACAGTTATCCATTACAATAGCGCCCATCCCAATTAGAACATTGTCTTTTATTGTACAACCATGCACGATAGCATTATGTCCAATAGAAACATTATTTCCAATAACCGTTGGATGTTTTTGATATGTGCAATGAACTACGGCTCCATCTTGAATATTAACCTTATTCCCTATAGTTATTGAATTAACATCACCTCTTATTACCGCATTAAACCAAACGCTACAATTGGAACCAAAAGAAACATCTCCTACAATAGTTGCATTTTCAGCAACATAACAATCATCTGGTATTTGAGGGAACTTCCCATTTACTTCTTTAATCAACATAATTAACTCTTTTAAAAAAAATGTCCCGATAAATCGGGACAAATATACTTGAAATTTTTATTCTTAATTAACTGCAGGACAATTACAATCCCATTGTTTATCTTTACAGAAAACATTCATACCTAAAGTAATTTGATGAAAACCTCCATTATCAAACTTAATATCACCCATAACATGACTGTATGTATATGAAAACATAAAGTTTTTATAGTTAACACCTAAAATTGGTGAAACCCATTGTAAATTTTGTTTACCACCTTCATACTGAGCGCTATCAAAACTTCTTCTGTATGAAACTGCAGCCCATAATTTACCAAAATCAACAGCTTTATAAACTTTAAGATTTAAATCAATTGAAGACTCTTTAGTTTCAGAAATACGTTGATACATAAAAGAAGGTTCGAAAAGTAATCTATCTTCATTACCAAAAACAGCACCTACACTCCACAATAATTTACTTAAGTTGTCTGATTCAAATCCTTCAGAATACAACTCTCTTCTTTGATTTGCTAAAAAGTTTTTCATTGTAACATGAGTAAAAAAGTCCATGTAGTGATATGAAACCCCTAAATCAACATTAAAATATGCATCTTTTTGAATAACTCCATTAACAATAACTGGATCATTTCCTGTAAAAGTTGAACCATCTAATGTACTTTGAACAAAAGCAGTACTTAATCCAAAAGATAATTGATTTAAATCTATTGTACCTCTAGAAAAACGAAGATGGTGAGCATAGGTTAACTTAGCTCCTTTTTGTGAATGATATCCATTTTTATCGTTAAATAAAATCATACCAACACCAGATACACCGTCTTCATCTAAAGAAGTATTAAAACTTACCGTTTGTAATGCAGGTGCTTCATCTTGTCCAAACCACTGCTGACGACCAGTTAATCTAATTTTACCACAATTAGCAGCACCTGCCATTGAAGGATGAATTAAATAATAATTATCCGATAAATAATCAGAATAAACAGCAATTCCTTCTTGAGCAAAAGAAAGTTGTGCCAATAAAAATGCAAAAATAAAATAACTTTTTTTAAAATTCATTGTAGTTATTGTTTAATGAAAACATACTTGAATATTCAAATTCTGTATAAAAACCATAAAATCAAAAAACGACATTAACTAGGTTTCTAAAACGAATTTGCCAAAGATATAAATTTTTAAGTTTCTTTTACAATTCCGTCAAAATATTCTTAAGTTAAAATTACTTTTTTTCAAGACCCGTTAATTGAGGATATACAAAACAAAATAAAACGTTAAATATATAACTAAATATTTCAAACCACATGCATGTTTGATGAACTTTGTATCTTTGCAAAAAAAATATTATGAAAGTAATCGCAACAAAAATAACTCAAAATCCAGCCATTGTAAAATTTGAATTGGATGAAATTATCATAAGAACTCAAAATTTTGAATTTAAAAACATAGATGAAACTCAAAATTCACCATTAGCTAAACAATTATTTTATTTACCATTCGTTAAAACCGTTTACATTTCTGGAAATTTTATTGCAATTGAAAAGTTTTCAATTGTAGAATGGGAAGATGTTCAAGAAGATGTAGCCAATCAAATTAATGAATTTATTACTAATGGTGGTGAAATCATTAAAATTGATGAAAGTACAACTAAAAAGCAACCGATTACGGTTTATGCAGAAACAACACCGAATCCAGCTGTATTAAAATTTGTTTGTAATAAACTTTTAACTAAAACTGCCTTAGAGTGCAAAAATATCGATGAAACAAGCGCTTCTCCATTAGCAAAGGAATTATTCAAATTCCCTTTTGTTAAAGAGGTGTTTATTGACGAAAATTATATTTCAGTTACTAAATTTGCCGTTACAGAATGGGATGAAATAACTTTAGAATTAAGAACTTTCATTAAAGAATTCATGGAAAATGGCAATGTTGTTATAGATGAAACTGCAATTGTAAAAACTGAAATACATCAAAAACAACAAGAAGCTTATTTTGACGCACTTGATGTTACTTCTCAACAAATTATAAATATTATAGAGGAATATGTAAAACCAGCTGTTCAAAGTGACGGTGGAAACATTATGTTTGAATCTTTTGACCCAACAGAAAAAAGAGTTAAAGTGGTTTTACAAGGCGCTTGTAGTGGTTGTCCATCCTCAACTTTTACATTAAAGAACGGGATTGAAAACATGCTAAAAGACATGTTAAAAGATGAAGGAATTAAAGTTGAGGCAATCAATGGATAGTATACAATAAGAGATAAAAAAAGAGCCTTTCGGCTCTTTTTTTATCTCTTATTATTTTGCTGATTAAACTCTTTAAACAATTCTAATAAATTC
>CAZCIV010000396.1:0-2837 GCA_964498595.1 uncultured Flavobacterium sp. | reverse complement strand
ATATTTCTCCTCTGGATTTTGGAGTAACGAGAGTATTTATTTATGCATAAATGATTTTCTAAAAGAAGCTTTAGGAACATATCTATTATTGCTAACAAAAAAAGTTGAAATAAAAGACGACAAAGAAAATAAAGTTTGGCAGGAGAAAAAAAGAAGATTGAAATTATTGAGTATTTGTACTATTTTAAATTACAATTGGTCCAAAAATCATAAAGACACAAAGACATTATTACTCTTAAATATATTCCATTATCTTGGTAATAATGAAGATTTTGAAACACTTAATAAAGATTTAGAAAATTACATCGAAAAACTAAACATAAAAAACTTTGTAAAACCAGAAAGTTTTGATGAAGCAATAATATTATATCAACAATATTTAAAATGGTTGAATCAATATAATTCTGATTTAATGGTTTTAAAGAAGCCAGTTAGTAAGTTGTCTGAAAATTCAATAATTTTTAATAAGAATTACGGTTTTGCAATAATAAAGAATCTATTAGATAAAAATTTTTCCAATCTTGAAACACCTTTAGGTATATATGATGAAGAAAGAAATCTATTTGGTTTTGTAGAAGTGTTTATCGGTAGTCAACCCGTATTCTTTTAACATAATTGTGGAAATGTAAACTAATTACCTCATTCACCTGCACAAAAACCGTCTTTAGTCCAAGTATTCCTAAAACGTTGCTGCCGGTTGCTTCATAGCCTGTCCTGAGCTCAGTCGAAGGGTTAATTAACAATAATAAAAAGTTTAGTTACTGGAAAATTTTTGCAAAAAACAGGTCTATAATGGAAAATATAATACTATTTTCCACTAAAATGCACTTTTAGTGGTAATTAAAATCAACCAACAATGTGTTTATAATGGAAAATTTTTGCTAAAAACCACTCTTTAATGGAAAATAAGAGCTAATTTTGAGTTTCAAAAGCAATTATAATGGAAAATAATATCCCAATCCACTTACAAGAAATCATTTTTGCAACAAGCGATACTGCTTTAAATAGGCAATTAAGTAAATTGGAAAAAGAAGGGCAAATTAAAAAAATTGCGCCACGTATCTATACCTCAAACTTCAACGAATCAGAAGAAGTAATAATTAGAAGAAACATCTTTACCATTTTGGGTAAGTTGTATCCAGGAGCGGTGTTAAGTCATCGTTCTGCTTTAGAATTTAAACCAACAGCGGCGAATCAAATTTTTGTTACCTATACCTATACCAAAAAAATTGAACTTCCTGGAATCACAATTCGTTTTATGGAAGGAAGCCCTGCAATTGAAGGAGATAACCCATTCGCTGGCGAATTATTTGTAGCGCAACAAGAAAGAGCTTTTCTAGAAAACATGCAAACGTCTCGACAAGTAGGACCAACTTCCAAAACACTTACATTACCCGAAATCGAAAACAAACTAGAACAAATCGTTCAAGTAAAAGGAGAAGAAGGGCTAAATCAATTCAGAGACAAAGCCAGAGAAATAGCAGAAAAACTGGAAATGCAATCCGAATTTGAAAAACTAAACAAACTAATAAGCGCTTTATTAACAACAAAACCTTCAAAAATACTTACTTCACCAATTGCTGTAGCAAGAGCATTAGGAAATCCATATGACAAACACAGAATAGAGTTGTTTGAAAAATTATTCATAGAATTACAGCAACAACCCTATAAAGACCGGAAAGATATAAATACAGAAACCAATGCGTTTAGAAACATTGCTTTCTTTGAAGCGTATTTTTCAAACTATATCGAAGGTACTATTTTTGAAATAGAAGAAGCCAAAAGTATCATTCAAACAGAAACACCAATTCCAAATCGTGATGAAGATTCACACGACATTTTAGGAACCTACAAATTAGTAAGCAATCAAAAGGAAATGGCTACAACGCCATCAAATCCAGAGGAATTGTTGAATATTTTACAGTACAGACATCAAATACTTTTAGCAGCCAGAACCTCAAAAAAGCCCGGTCAATTCAAAGATAAAAACAACCGTGCGGGAGAAACACATTTTGTTGACCATACCTTAGTAAGAGGAACTTTAATAAAGGGGTTTGACTATTATCAAGCATTACAAGAACCATTTGCCAAAGCAGCTTACATCATGTTTATGATAAGCGAAATTCACCCATTCTTAGATGGAAACGGTAGAATAGCAAGAGTAATGATGAATGCCGAATTAGTGAAAGCAAACCAAACAAGAATCATAATTCCAACAGTCTACCGCGATGATTATTTGGGAGCATTAAGAAGACTAACAAGAAACGATGATCCAGCAGTGTATATAAGAATGTTACAAAGAGCACAAGAATTCAGCGCAACATTAGTAGCCAGTGAAATGGAAGCATTAGAAAATCATCTAACCCAAAGCAACGCCTTCAAAGAACACGACGAAGCAAAACTAAAAATTATAACATGGTAACACAGAATGGATTCCATGAATAAAAGGTCTATTCTAAGATGCAAATAGTAGTGTCGGTTGCTCCATAGCTTGTCCTGAGTTGTGTCGAAGGGTTAATTAACATAAAAATATGATTTTAAAAAGCCAAGATAAAAGAGAAAATATTGATTTGGAAACTATTCAAAATCAAATTGAAACTATTGAAAATGAGGTAAGAGATTTTGCTTTACTTCTTAAAAAAGCAATTGGAGAAAACAAGGAAATAACAAGTTTACTTTTAGGCTGGAAAATATTCTACAGTCCAATTGTTATCAATTCTAAAATAGTATTTATTGGTATCAATCCAGGTGGAGGTGATACAGGAAATCCTTTTGTATATTACAATGAAGAGCATAAAATTATAGAATATCTTGATGATGAACGAAATGATTATATG
>CAZCIV010000395.1:0-2847 GCA_964498595.1 uncultured Flavobacterium sp. | reverse complement strand
AAAATACCACTACGTCAACTAATGTAATTGACAATGCAGCAAAGCCAATTTCCATACGACCATCCATTGCAGCAATTCGTTTATCTTTTCCCTTGTCTAAATGTTTTTGAATATTTTCTAATACTACCACTGCATCATCGACCAAAATGCCTATGATTAAAGACATTGCGAGTAAGGTCATTAGGTTAAGCGTGTAGCCTAAAAGCCACATTACTGCAAACGCTGTAACTAAAGATGTTGGAATTGCAACGATAACAATTAATGAGTTTCTAAAACTTCTTAGAAATAATAGCATAACCAATGAAACCAATATCACCGCTAATATCAAATCAAAAACAACTGAATTAACTGCTGCAATAGTGTTGTCTGTGCTATCGTCTGCAATAATAAATTCTACACCTGAACTCGCATTTTGTTGCTCAATGGATTTGAATTTTTCACGAACTAATTTTGAAACATCTACAGCGTTTGCATCTCCTTGCTTTTTCAATAAAAGACCGATACCGTTTTTGCCATTGTAACGACTGATAGAAGTTGTTTCTTTTATGCCATCAATAACATCTGCTACATCTTTTACATAAACAGGACTGCCCATTACAGGCATCGCCACTTGAACATTTTTAATATCTTCTAATGATGTAAATTTTCCGGTTAAACGAACGGAATTGTTTTCTTTTTCGGTTAGCACTTTACCGGCAGGTAAGTCTAAGCCCGAACGATTAATTGCTTCAACAACCTGAACCATTGAAATTTTATACAATTTCAGTTTGTCCTGATTTATTTTTACCTGAATTTCTCTTTCTTCTCCTCCTAAAACGGTAATCTCTGCAACGCCTTTTATTTGTTGAATTTGTGGCAGATAATCATCTTTCATTTTTTGATAAAACTCTGTGGCAGACAAATCGCTTGTTGCACTGATAGACATTATCGGCAAATCATTTGGCGAAACTTTACTCATTACAGGACTTAAAATATCCTGTGGTAAATCTTTACGAATGTTGTCAATGTAGCGTTGTGCGTCTTGCATTGACTTATCCAAATCTGTCCCGTATTTCAGATTGGCTATGATGATTGAGGCATTTGGCAACGATTTAGTAACCAAGTAATCTACACCCTCCAAGTTGGATAAAGCATCTTCAATTTTTCGTGAAACAGATGTTTCTACTTCGTTGGGTTCAGCACCTGGATAAACAGTTTTAATTACAACTACTGGCTGATTAAAATCAGGCATTAATTCGTAACTCAAATTTTTATACCCTATAAAACCTAATAAAGTAAATACGCTGAAAAGCACGATTATCAGCGAAGGGCGTTTGATTGATATTTCTGTAATATTCATTTTTGCTGATTTTATTTAACAGTTACATTTGCACCATCAAAAAGATTGATGAAGCCATTCGTTACAATTACTTCACCTTCATTTAATCCATTTGAAACAACTGCTTTATTCTTTATCTTATTTGATATAGTGATGTTTTGCAAAAGGGCTTTGCCATTTTTCAATATGTAAACTTGCGGTTGATTTTCAGAACCTACGATTGCTGACGCTTGAATAATAATGCCCCTTCCTAGTTTATCACTTTTTAAATTGACTTTACCAAACATCCCTGATTTTATTTTCAAATCTGATGTGTTATATACAGTAAACTGAACTGGAAAACTACTGCCCATATTTGCTTTACTACCTATCATAGTGGCTTTCCCCGTTAATAGAATATCAGGATAAGCATCTACTACTACAGGATAGCTTTGATTTAATTTGAATTTGCTTAACTCATTTTCGGGAATATTTACAGTGAATTTTAAATTTGTAATGTCAGTTATTTGAAGCAATGGAACTCCGGGTGCAGCGAATGCTCCTTCTTCACTTAGTTTTGCCGTAACTACTCCGCTAAAAGGTGCTTTAACTGTGGTTTTGTTTATCTGCTCCAACAAAGTGGTTTTTTGCACTTTTGCAGATTTCAAACCTAACTCTGCTTTCTCTAACTGAATGCCTTGTATGGCATCTGCTTTAGCTAAAATGGTATAACGATTTACATCGGCTTCCAAGCCTTCAATTTGCACTTCAATAGTTTGCAGTTGCAGTTTCAATAATGAGTTATCCAACAGCACTAATGATTGTCCTTTGTTTACAATACTTCCAACATCAACTAAAATGGTGTTGATTTTCCCTTGTAATTCGGCACTTATTTTCGTTTCCTTATTAGGTTCAAATGTTCCTGAATAAGAAAATTCAGCGTTCACATTTTCCAATTGCAATGTATCTACCTGAACATTTATAGCTTGTTCTTTATCGTATTGATAAACTTTGCCTTGTGTAATTTCTTTGTTGGTTTTTAGCTTAAAAACAACAAGGACAACGATTGCAACAACTGCAACAATTGCTATTATTTTTTTCCAATTCATTTTCATTGTTTTAATTCTTTTTAGAAATATTTCCAGTTAGTTTTTTTAGTTCTAAATCTGCTTTTAGATAATCAATTATAGCGGAGAGGTAAGTTTGTTGTGCTTCACGTAAAGCATTGTCAGCAAGCAAAACATCTGTTAGGTTTGCTGTTCCTTGTTTTTGTTGAAGAACAGTTTGTTCGTATATAGTCTCTGCTAACTGGATTTGTTTAGTAGTGGTTTCGGCTGTCTGTTGAGCAATCTTTCTTTGCAGTTTTGCATTTTCAACCTGCATATTATTTTGTTCGGTAAGTAAGCTGAATTGAAGCTCATTATTTTGGAATTCAATCCTTTTCTGATTTATTTTCCGTTGCGTAACCGTTCCGTTAAATAAAGGATAGGAAATCTGAACACCTGCAAAACCAATCGGATAAAAATCAAGGAAAGAACTAGGTTGTCCGT
>CAZCIV010000394.1:0-2888 GCA_964498595.1 uncultured Flavobacterium sp. | reverse complement strand
TAAAGAAATATTCCCTGGTTTCACATCATTTCTGCTCATGAAATCCCCATCCACATAGTATAAAACCTCATCAGCATCAATATTACTATGATTGTATGGAGCAGGAATTGACAATGGGTGATAATCGTATAACCTTGGTACAAACGAACAAATTACAAATGCATTTGTTTCAAAAGTTTGATGAATAGGCGGTGGTAAGTGAATTCTTCCTGTAATAGGTTCGAAATCGTGAATTGAAAATGCATACGGATAATTAAATCCATCATAACCAATTACATCAAACGGATGTGAAGCATAAACCATTTCGAAAATTTCGTCTTTTTTCTTTACTTTGATTACGAAATCTCCTTTTTCATTATACGTTTCTAATTCCTCTGGACGACGAATATCTCTTTCACAAAACGGAGAATGCTCTAACAATTGTCCGAACCAATTTCTGTATTGTTTTGGAGTATAAACTGGCGAATGTGATTCTACGATAAACAAACGGTTATCTTCAGTATCGAAATCCATTTTGTAAATCATTCCTCTAGGAATAACTAGATAATCACCATATTTGAAATCTAAATTCCCTAACATGGTTCTTAATTTTCCGGTTCCTTTGTGAATGAAAATTACCTCATCAGAATCCGTATTTTTATAAAAATAATCGGTTGTTGATTTTCTTGGAGCTGCCAAAACAATATGACAATCGGAATTCGTAAGCACGATTTTTCTACTTTCTAAGTAATCATCTTGTGGCGCTACTTCAAAACCGCGTAATCGATACGATTGAATATTATTTGCCTTAGCAATTTTAGGCGCAACACTGTATTGTCTTTTAATTTCCTTTACTTGTGTAGGACGATGCTCGTGATACATATTTGTTGACATTCCGTCAAAACCTACTGTACCAAATAGCTGCTCATAATACAAATCCCCGTTAGGTTTACGGAATTGTATATGACGTTTATGTGGGATATTTCCCAATTTATGATATATTGGCATTGTGATTAATTTTTATAAGAAAATTAAATATATGTCTAAGAACCAATTTTGTTAGAAGATAGAAACGTATTGGTAAGAAATACCTCTCACTCAGGATTTCTCTTGATGAGGAACTTAAGATGCGCTAATAAACCGGACCATTTTTTCATCTTTACAAATATCGTAATTTTTTTTTAAAACCAAAATCCTACTGAAAACCAAGTATGATGATCTTTTGTTTCAGGCGACCAAGAATGTTTTATTTCAACTGGACCAATTACTGTTTCCATTCCATAACCAAAGGAATAACCTGAATAATTCGGCTCTACAAACCATGTTTCAATATTATCAAAAATATTATTTCCAATATTAGCAAAGTTAGCACTAAAATTCAAATGATGTTTCTTAAAAATCTCATAATCTGCTGTTAGTAAAAGTTTTACATAACTATCACCTGCCAAACTCAAGAAATCATATCCATAAAATGGTTTAATGTTATTTACTTGTTGAAATCCGTAACCTCCTAAAATAAAATCAAAATAAGACACACTTCTTTCACCTATAGCAAAACCGCCTTCCGTTTGAAGTTTAAAAGTCATATTCTTAAAAACAGGTTGAGCAAAACCAAAATCGGCTTTAGCAATTGAAAAGCGTTCGAAATTGTTTTTATAATCAGACGAATAACCGTAATAACGTATCTCAGAATTAAAATTCCAACCGGTTCTTGGAAAGTATTTTTTATCAAACGAATCGTATTTCATGAATCCGAAAAGAGATAAATAATTGCTATCTTCAAAAACAGGATCCGTATTTTCTAGTGTTTCCGATTCCAATTTTAGAAATTTATACTCAATACCAGCTCCTAAAGAAAATTTTTGAGCAAAAATAGTTTGCATATATGCTTGATTACTCAAATCGAAAAAATCAACATTTACAGCGTTTGCTGTTGAATTAAAAACCGCATTATCAGCAATATTACTTGTAATGTTTCGATTAAAAGTAGTTAATTTAGAATTGAAACCAAAACTCCAATAAAATCCATTATCAATATAATAATCAAAATTATATCGAATATTATCTCCTAAAATTACATCTAATGAAGCCACGTCATTTTTAGCAATTAGTCGCTTTTTAGTGTAATTCAATAAAATTCCGCTTTTAAACAAATCGTCATAGTGCAATCCGAACTTCAAAAACGCAGTGTTTTCATTTTCTTTCAAGTGCAAGATTAATTTATCACCATCTTGCATTTTTTCGAATGAATAATTAATAGCACTAAAGTTTTGTGTGGCATTTAAGTTTAAAACTCCTTTTTGCAACTGATTCATTGAAATTTTGGTATTTCTTTTAAATTTCAGTTTACCAATAATATATGCTCTTGTAAAATTATCTAATTTATTAAAAACGACATCTTTAATATAAATAGAATCTTGAGCAGTTAGTCTGCCATTATTTCTAGTATTTAAATCTCCAAAAGGGACTAATTCTCTAACAAATTCCAATGCTTTTTCTTTCCCTTTTTCAATAATTTCTTTTCCCTTATCAAAAGCTACAACCGTAAATCCTTTGATGTCGGGTTTGATATAAATATCGGTAGCTTTTTGTTTTCCTTCCATTTTTTCAATCATCGAAAAATTATTGATTTGTGCCAAAACAGAAGTAAATCTTTTTAATTCTTCTCTTGTTTTTAATCCATCCTGAACATCAACACCAATAATAATATCGATACCTCGAGATTTCAATTCCTCAATAGGATAATTATCCACAACACCGCCGTCGATTAAAACTTTTCCATTAATCTCAACTGGACTATACAATGTAGGTAATGCGCCACTTGCAATCATATTTTGAGCTAAAACACCAGAATCCAAGACAACTTTTTCACCCGTTTCAGCATCTGTAGCAATACATAAAAAAGGAAT
>CAZCIV010000393.1:0-2889 GCA_964498595.1 uncultured Flavobacterium sp. | reverse complement strand
AAGAAGAAAAAGAGGTTGAGGAAAATGTAAACTACGATAAAAAAACAAAACGTATATACACACGTGACCAACTTTTGGTAACAGGTTTATTAGATGGAGAAGAAATCAATGTAATTGTAAACCACTGGCCATCACGTTCTGGTGGCGAAAAAAGAAGTAGTCCTTATAGAGAAGCTGCTGGTAGATTAAACAGAAAAATCATGGATTCTATCATTAAGATTAACCCAAATGCCAAGTTCATTACTATGGGAGATTTAAATGATGGGCCTTATAATAAATCGGTGAAGCAAGGTGTTGGTGCTAAATTGAAAAAAACCGAATTAAAAGAGCCAAGAGATATTTACAATCCATTTGAGCAAATGCAAAAAGATGGACATGCTACTCTATTTTACAGAGACGCAGGTGATATTTTCGACCAAATTATGGTGAGTCAGCAATTAATTCCAGCTGATAATAACGATTATGGTTCATTCAAATATTGGAAAGCAGGAATTTACAACAAACCTTTCTTAATTCAGAAAACAGGACAATGGAAAGGATATCCACTTCGTAATCAAAATGGAGTTCCAGGATTTTCTGATCACTTTCCAGTATACATTTATCTAGTGAAAGAAGTGAAGTAATTTCAATCATAATAATTTAATAAGGTTAGTTTGCAATAAAATGCGGCTAACCTTTTTTCTTTTTAGTAACTTTACGTTTTTAAATTGCAGAAGATGAAAATTAAAAAACCTTTTAATCTAAATGAATGGATTGAAGAAAACCGACAGTTTTTGAAACCTCCTGTGGGAAACAAAACCATCTATGATGAAACTTCAGACGATTATATTGTTATGGTTGTGGGTGGACCCAATGCCCGAAAAGACTATCATTACAATGAAACAGAAGAGTTATTTTATCAATTAGAAGGTGAAATTACTATCTATGTTCAAGAAGATGGCGAAAAGAAAGCCATGAAATTGGGTCCAGGTGATATGTATTTGCATCCTGCTAAAGTACCACATTCTCCAGCTAGAACTGAAGGTTCAGTTGGTTTGGTAATCGAAAGAAAACGCGCTGGTAAAGGATTCAACGATGGTTTATTGTGGTTTTGCGACAATTGCAATCACAAATTACACGAAGTCTATTTCGAATTACACGATATTGAAAAAGACTTTTTACCGCATTTCAGTACGTTTTACAATTCAGAAGAAAAGAGAACGTGTAAAAAATGTGGTACTGTAATGGAAACCAATCCTAAGTTTACAAAAAAATAATACTGTAACACAAAGTTTCACAAAGGTTTTTCACAATGTCTCACAAAGAAATCCGTGAAAATCTGTGAAATCTGTGGCAAAAAATAACACCAAGAATAAACCCTTGAGTCCTTCGTGCATTCATTGTGTTCCTTGTGGTTAAAAAATATATTTTCTATCTTTGAAAAAAATTTAACAAAAACCGAATAAAAAGTTATAAAATGATATCTGAAGCAGCAATTCAATTTGGTATGCAAGAAGCTTTGCAACAATTAGGCATTAAAGAAATTAACGAAGGAACTTCTACTGGAACAAAGTGGTTTTCTAACGGAAAAATCATCGAATCATACTCACCAGCAACAGGAGATTTGATTGGAAAAGTAAAATCTTCAACAAAAGAAGATTACGAAACGGCTATGCAAGCAGCAACCGAAGCTTTCAAAACATGGCGTTTGGTTCCGGCTCCAAAAAGAGGGGAAATCGTGCGTCAAATGGGAGAAGAATTGCGTAAACATAAAGAAGCATTAGGAAAATTAGTGTCTTTTGAAATGGGTAAATCGTATCAAGAAGGTCTTGGAGAAGTTCAAGAAATGATTGATATCTGTGATTTCGCAGTAGGTTTATCACGTCAATTACACGGATTAACAATGCACTCTGAGCGTCCAATGCACAGAATGTATGAGCAATGGCATCCGTTTGGAGTAGTTGGAATCATTTCGGCTTTCAACTTCCCAGTAGCGGTTTGGTCTTGGAACACGATGTTAGCTTGGATTTGTGGAGACGTTTGTATTTGGAAACCAAGTTCAAAAACACCTTTATGTGGTGTAGCGTGTCAAAATATCATTCAAACAGTTTTAGAAAGAAACAATTTACCAGAAGGAATCAGCTGTTTAGTAGTGGGTAACGAGTCGGGTGATTTAATCAATAACGACAAACGTATTCCATTAGTATCATTTACAGGCTCTACAAGAATTGGTCGTCACGTATCAAAAACAGTTGCTGAGCGTTTTGGAAAAACTATCTTAGAATTAGGTGGAAACAACGCAATTATCGTTTCTAAAGAAGCCGATTTATCAATGGTATTGGTAGGAGCGGTATTTGGAGCAGTAGGAACAGCAGGGCAACGTTGTACTTCAACTCGTAGATTAATTGTTCACGAAAGTGTTTACGATAAAACAATAGACGTTTTAGCTAAAGCTTATGCGCAGTTAAAAATTGGAAATCCATTAGATGCTAACAATCACGTAGGTCCACTTATCGATAAAGGTGCAGTGCAAGATTACTTAAACGCTATCGAAAAAGCGAAAGCAGAAGGCGGAAGAGTAATTGTAGAAGGTGGTGTTTTAGAAGGAAAAGGATACGAAAGTGGTTGTTATGTAAAACCATGTATTATTGAAGCGAAAAACGAGTTCGAAATCGTACAACACGAAACATTTGCTCCAGTATTATACGTAATGAAATACAGCACAATTGAAGAAGCTATCGAAATGCAAAATGCAGTTCCTCAAGGATTATCTTCTTCTATCTTTACCAACAACATGAGAGAAATGGAATTATTCCTTTCTGCTGCGGGTTCTGATTGTGGTATTGCTAACGTAAACATTGGAACTTCTGGTGCTGAAATTGGTGGTGCTTTTGGTGGTGAAAAAGAAAC
>CAZCIV010000392.1:0-2899 GCA_964498595.1 uncultured Flavobacterium sp. | reverse complement strand
TTACGCCAGTTCCAGGTGGAGTAGGACCTATGACCATTGCAATGTTATTGAAAAATACGTTGTTAGCGAGAGAGCAGAAGAGAAATAAATAAAATATTATAAACAATATTTGTAACCCAAATTCGAAAGAGTTTGGGTTTTTTATTTGAAAATTTATTAAAATAGGCAGAAAAACTACAGCAATGGTTTGTTTAAAGGTTTTTAAATTGCGTGTTGAAAATAGCATAAACTTTATGTTATTTATGAGTTGTATGAAACCATTGAGCAACAAACGCTCAAAAAAATTAAAAAACAACGTTATGAAATTAATCAGAAAAAAATTAGTTCAAGGCAACAGCCCACCCAAAAAGAAAAATTATATTTACATTTTTAACATTATAAATTTATACACATGAAAACATCTAAACTATTAATTGCTATTGCATTATTATCTTTTGTTACTTCAAACGCCCAAATTACTAAAGGTAATTGGATGGTTGGTGGCTCAGGTAATTTCACAAATTACAAAAGTACTTTCCAAAGTGGTAATACAGAAACTACTCAAACTGGGAGTGCTTTAACTATTTCTCCAAATTTAGGATACTTTATTATAGATAATGTTGCTCTTGGCTCTATTGTGAGTTTTAGCTTTTCAAACCCTTCTGGCGACAACAATAATAGTCAAGGTTATGGCATATCACCTTTTATTAGATATTACTTTAGAAAATCTGATAAAATGATTAATCCTTTTTTACAAACGAGTTATGGTTTTAGTAAAGGTAAAAGTGATTCAGGGGGATCAAATGAAAGTACTGGATATACAATAAAAGGAGGTTCTGCTATTTTTTTTAATAGTAGTGTTGCTCTTGAACTCTCGCTTAATTATGATTCATCAAAGTTTAATTCCGATGTAAAATCTAATAATTTTACAGTTGGTATTGGTTTTCAAATACATTTAGAAAAAAAATAAAAATCTTTTAAGTACATTACAAAAATGTACTTAAATAAATCTTTTAAAAAACAGGTAAAATGAAAATAAAATATTTAAAATTTGTTGCAATACTTATTTTTAGTTTTAGCACTTATTCTCAAGTAACAGTAAGTGTACAAGATTTGCATTATACAAATAATGGACAACCAGCGATCTATCCTACAAATTGTGGCAATATAGATTTAGCTTCAAGTACAAGCACATCAATAAGTTTTGGAATAAACTTAAGTAAACCAAATGGTCAGGTTGTTGGTTTAAGTGATTTACGTGTTTACACTCAAAAATCTTCCTCGGATTCAAGAATTGAAAGAAGCTGGACACAGATTCAAGAATCATTTTGGAGTACATCAGTACCTAATACCTATTTAACAACGGCTAGTTTTTCTATAAATTCTTCAGATTTTAATGCTACTGGTGGTACTTTATTTGTTGTTTTTAAGTCGAGTGGAAATGTAGAATATCAAACAGCTTGTAGCTTTACAATTACTAAAACTCCACCACCAACCTTTACTTTATCTCCAACAACATTGAGTATTCCTTGTGGTTCAGTGGCACCAGTAACTTTTAGTTATAGCAATGTGTACAGCACACCTGGGGTTACTTACAATTATTCATATAGCGGTTGGACATTTGTAAGTCAAACTCCAAATTCAATTACATTAAAACCTGCAAATGCTAATATTTTGCCTTCAAACTTTTCGCTTGTTCCTATTGTAAATGGTGTTACGCAACCTTATAAAGTTTGTACGGTTACACGTGCACCCTTTACAAGCACAGCTACAATTTCAGGTGCAAGTAGTTTATGTACTTCATCTGATTATACAATTAGTAATTTACAATCTGGTGAAACAGTACAATGGTCATTATCAAGCAATACAATTGCTTCTTTGAGTAATAGCACTGCTAATTCAGTTACAGTTAATAAAATTGGAAACGGTACTGTTAATTTAATTGCAACTATCACTAATTCTTGTAATCAAACAACTCCTGTTATAAAAACTATAAACATTGGCGCTCCAACATTTCCAAACACAAATATGAGTGGAGATAATAATCCATTAACTGGAGAAACAATTTGGTATTCTGTACAAGCACCAACTGGTTATACGAGCTTACAATGGTATTTTGATTATGCAGGTACTACAGGAACTGCTGTCAATGGATGGCAAATATTACAAGGTCAAGGCACTACAGCCATTGCTGCAAAAGTGGGTAATCCTGGCTTAACATATGTTGTTTGCAAAGCATTTAATAGTTGTAGTAATTCTATTCAATATATACCAGTTTCGGTTCGTAGTATTACTGACCCATGCGATACTTTTAAAATAAATATCAAAAATCCAATTAAAGAATCCGATAATCTTGTTGGAAAAATAGTTCCTCCGCCTACAGACCCTTGCGATGATTTATACACCAAATTAATTGACAAAAAAGAACCTAAAAAAATACAAGTGTTTGATTTATTTGGTAGAATTGTTTTTTCCGGTGAATTTGTAGAAGATAAATTTGATTTGAAATTGGAGAAGTTAACAAAAGGAACTTACCTTTTAAATATTACATTACAAGACGGTAAAATCCAACATGAAACAATAATTGTTGAGAAAAAGACTTGTTTGCATAACAAAATAATAAAGGAGAAAGGCGAGTATATTTAGCACTTACCCTACTCCTTTTAATATTTCACTACTTCATTTAGAAATATTGCTACTGAAAATTAGAATATTTAAACTGCAAAAAGATATTTAACAACTTAAACTAAATATATTTAAACTTAAAATAGAAATATCATAACTTCCTTTAGATTTATCTCAACTGCAAAAAGAAATATAGCAACATCTAAAAGAAATATCCTTACTGCAAATAGATTAATAACAACTTCCAAAAAAATGGCTTCATACAACCGCAGTTTGGCAATATAGCGGGGTTTGT
>CAZCIV010000391.1:0-2900 GCA_964498595.1 uncultured Flavobacterium sp. | reverse complement strand
AGTATATTGAATAGGAGCAATAGGATTTCCAGAGCAAATATTTTGATTGTTGTTAGCCGAATCAAGAGTTAAAGTTACGCCTGTAATATTGATTACAACAGTATCAGTTATGTTTGTTGAGCAAGAATTAGTAGCCGTTAAAGTTAAAGTTATACTACTACCGCTAGTTGCTGTTGCAGGAACTGTGTAAGAGGTTAATAAATTATTTGCTGCTGAAAAACTTCCTGATGCCGCACTCCAAGTAACACTAGTATGTCCTTGTGCAGTTCCAGATAAATTGATTGTTTGTCCAGCACAAGCTGCTACAGGAGTGGTTCCTGCCTCAACAGTAAAGGGTTGAACTGGAGCAACACAACCATTATTCACATAAGAAGCAGTTCCAGATGGAGTGAAGTTGACAGTGGAACCATTTAAATCGGCTGCAGTACCACCAACTGTTCCAAAAATATTAACTAAATTAGCTCTTTGATAAGTTACACTATCAGAACACCCTGCACCAAAAGTAACTGATAAAGTTCGAGTTGCAGCAGGTAAGTTATAGTTAGCAAAATGTCCACCTGTTGTAGATGGATTATTTTGAAAAATCATATAGATAGTAGAACTTAAAGAACTAAATGAATTCAGGGTTATATCTAAATTTTGACTTGTTACAACAATTACAGTTGAATTTGCCGGTAAAACACCTCCAGTGGGTTCTAAAATCAATCCGCAACCACCTGTTGATGCTATATTAGCATTTAGTTGAGCAACTTTTGAAGCTGTAGTAGCATTTTGAACTAAGCCAAGCCATGTCTGAGCAGGCCAGTTTACACTCAAGGTACTCGTGTTTAAAGCTGTTCCGCCAATTTTCATTCGGAACATTTCGTTATAACCTTCATCAGTTCCATTATCACAAGCATCAACTAAAATACTTTCAATTTCAAAGCATTGTGAAAAACTTTTATTGGATATTATGAATAAGCTAATCGATAGTGTTAAAACCTTTAAAAAATTCATACTTTAAATTACTTTATTTGAAAAGCGGATGCAAAGTTACAAAAAACCAAAGGTTTAATATTATGAAATAATTAATATTCAATAAAAAAAGGTGCAATTTTTTTACACCTTTCTTTTTTTATTTAGGAGGATATTGTTCTAATATTCTAGAAACAAATTCCTTTATTCTTGCATCTTTTTTTTCGACATCTTTAGTGAGGTATCCTGAACCTTCCCCTTGCCAAACCAATTCTTTTGTTTTGGCATCAATAATATCAATAAAAAGTGTCCCTTCAGGGGAGGTCATAACATTAGTGTAGCCCATTCCCAAATATGGATTCCAACCCCAACCAAAACCATAGTTTTGATATACATCTACTCGGTCTCTCTCTTTTGTAAAAATACTAATTAATACATCAGGATTCTCAGATTTTGTATAGCCTTTAGTTGCCATGACTTCGTCAATTGAATAAAGTATCCTTTTCTTGTCTAAATCGGATATTTCAGCTTTATCAATACCGCTTTTTAAATACGCATAGGTTTTGTAGTTTGTAAAAGTTGCTTTTTTATCATAATCAGCATTCACTCTTACACTACTGCATGATGCTAATGTTAAAACAAATAGAATCGAAAGTAATTTTAGTGTTTTCATATGTTTAAATTTTATTTTTAAATGGTAACATATGGTATCGCCTTTTTAATTATTGGTGTTTGCTTAAGCAAACTTTTTGTTAATGGCGATTTCATAACAATTAGTTTTAAGTTTTAATTTCAGGAATTAGCATCTTGATTTGAAATTTAAACCCGAAACTATAATAAATTATCGTCTACAATATTAGGGATGGTAACTTTTAGTAAAGGTTGCGTCTCCATGGCTCTTTTTATAGCAAAAATAGCACCTTCATTTCTTGCCCAACTCCTTCTTGAAATTCCGTTGTTGACATCCCAGAAAAGCATTGACTCTAAGCGTCTTGATGCTTCTTTACTTCCATCAAGAACCATACCAAATCCACCGTTAATTACTTCGCCCCAGCCAACACCACCGCCATTGTGAATAGAAACCCAAGTAGCACCTCGGAAACTATCACCAATGACATTGTGAATCGCCATGTCAGCAGTAAATCTAGAGCCGTCATAAATGTTAGATGTTTCTCTGTAAGGAGAATCAGTACCTGAAACATCGTGGTGGTCGCGACCTAAAATTACATAACCGATTTCACCTTTTGCAATCGCTTGATTGAAGGCTTCTGCAATTTTTATTCTTCCTTCGGCATCGGCATATAAAATTCGAGCTTGTGAACCTACAACTAATTTGTTTTCTTGTGCTCCTTTAATCCATTGAATATTATCCGCCATTTGTTGTTGGATTTCCTCTGGAGAATTTTTCATCATTTCTTCTAAAACATCGCAAGCAATTTTATCTGTTTTCGCTAAATCTTCTGGGTCACCCGAAGCACAAACCCAGCGGAAGGGGCCAAAACCATAATCAAAACACATTGGTCCCATAATATCTTGAACGTAACTTGGATATTTGAATTCTCTTCCTAAGGTTGGATGATCATTCATAACATCGGCACCGGCTCTTGAAGATTCTAATAAAAAGGCATTTCCATAATCAAAGAAATACGTTCCTTTAGCGGTATGTTTGTTAATTGCTTCAGCATGACGACGAAGTGTTTTTCTAACTTCTTCTTTGAAACGATCTGGTTCATTTGCCATCATTTCATTTGATTCTTCAAATGTAAATCCGATAGGGTAGTAGCCTCCAGCCCAAGGATTGTGAAGAGAAGTTTGGTCAGAACCTAAATCGATATGTAAATTTTCTTGGTCAAATCGTTCCCAAACATCTACCACATTTCCTAAATAAGCAATGGAAACCACTTCTTGATTTTCTAAAGCTTTTTTAACTCGAGGAACTAATTCGT
>CAZCIV010000390.1:0-2923 GCA_964498595.1 uncultured Flavobacterium sp. | reverse complement strand
ATGGCAAAACTGAAACTTTCTGAAAGTAATCGTAAATATAAAAGCATAATACTGAGCTATTATTAATAAGTAGAACATCGAGTGAAAATGTTACAGTTGCAGGGAATTTATTTATATTTGAGGAAAAAGAACAATGCTAAACGAAAATCTAATTTTAAGCATTTTATTTGGGGTAGCCTCATTTCTTTACTACCGAATTCATAAATGGTGGTTATCGGGTCGTGATAAAAATCCAATCTTCCTCAAATTAGAAACAAAAACAAAATCATTTGAGAATTGGGTAATCATAATCTTTTTAGCAATTGCTTCATTAGGATTTTTGATAAAATCAATAATCTAATTTAAAAAAATATAAAACAATAAAGTTTGACTATTTTAAGAAGTATAACTACTTTTGCACCACGAACCCGAGGCGCTCCGAATTGTGTGGAGCGAAGCGGAATAAAACAACAACATTTATCTGAGACTATTCAGATACAACAACACAACACCATGAACACAACAAAAAAAATTGCTTCGGCATTGATTTCTGTATTTGACAAAAACGGTTTAGAACCTATTGTTAAAGCCCTTCACCAAAACAATGTAACCATTTATTCTACCGGCGGAACCGAAACTTTTATTAAAGATTTAGGGATTCCAGTAGTTGCTGTAGAAGACATTACAGCTTTTCCTGAAATTTTAGGCGGAAGAGTAAAAACGTTGCATCCTAAAATCTTCGGTGGAATTTTAAACCGTCAAGACCATGCAGGTGATGTGGAACAAATGAAAGAATTCAACATTCCGCAAATTGATTTAGTGATTGTGGATTTGTACCCGTTTGAAAAAACGGTTGCTTCTGGTGCTAGCGAACAAGATATTATAGAGAAAATCGACATCGGTGGCATTTCTTTAATTAGAGCGGCAGCTAAAAATTTCAAAGACACGGTAATTGTTCCTTCTGTTGAACAATATGCACCATTTTTAAATTTCTATACCGAAAATAACGGCGCTACAACTTTAGAAAACAGAAAATTATTAGCTTCAAGAGCTTTTAATGTTTCTTCACATTATGATTCGGCTATTTTTAACTACTTCAATCAAGTTTTTGAAGAACCGGTTTTAAAAATCAGTGAGCAAAACGGAAACGTATTACGTTATGGCGAAAATCCACACCAAAAAGGATTTTTCTATGGCGATTTTGACAAAATGTTTACTAAAGTTCACGGAAAAGAATTGTCATACAACAATTTATTAGACGTTGATGCGGCCGTGAATTTAATGAACGAATTCAAAAACGATAATCCAACATTTGCGATTTTAAAACACAATAACGCTTGTGGTTTAGCAACAAGAAATACCATGAAAGAAGCATATTTAGATGCATTAGCAGGTGACCCAACTTCAGCATTCGGTGGAGTTTTAATTGCGAATGGAAAAATTGATGTCGCTACAGCAAACGAAATCAATCAATTGTTCTGCGAAGTGGTAATTGCTCCAGCGTATGACCAAGAAGCAATTGACATTTTAGAAGAAAAGAAAAACAGAATTATCTTAATTTTAAACGACGTTGAATTACCTCAAACCACTGTAAGAACTTGTTTAAACGGTATTTTAGTACAAGATAAAGACAACGTTACCGATTCAAAAGACCATTTAAAAATGGTTACAACAGCAATTCCAACAGAAGAAGAAATCGAAGATTTATTGTTTGCATCAAAAATTTGTAAACACACCAAATCGAACACAATCGTATTTGCAAAAAACAAACAATTATGTGCTTCAGGAACCGGACAAACTTCAAGAGTAGATGCTTTAAGACAAGCGATTGAAAAAGCAACTTCTTTTGAATTTGATTTAACCGGAGCGGTTATGGCAAGTGACGCCTTCTTCCCTTTCCCAGACTGCGTTGAAATTGCAAATAAAGCTGGAATTACAGCGGTGATTCAGCCAGGAGGTTCAATAAAAGACGAATTAAGTATCAATTATTGTAATGATAATAACATGGCAATGGTGTTCACTGGAATCCGTCATTTTAAACATTAAAATTTTATTTACAAAATATATTTTGGAAGCGCATTAAAATATTTTATTTAATGCGCTTTTTATTTGTATTTATTCCAGATTATTTTTATAATTTTGCGAGTTGAATACAATTATACAAAAAACGCTAAACCCTTCTCTTATTTATGGGATTTTTTGATTTCATGACCGAGGATATCGCTATCGACCTTGGTACCGCAAATACTCTAATCATTCACAACGACAAGGTCGTGATTGACAGTCCATCTATTGTTGCAAGAGACCGAATTACGGGCAAAATTATTGCTGTAGGTAAAGAGGCCAATATGATGCAAGGTAAAACGCATGAAAACATCAAAACCATTCGTCCTTTGAAAGATGGGGTTATTGCTGATTTTGATGCGTCGGAACAAATGATAAAAATGTTTATCAAAAGTATTCCTGCGTTAAAAAAGAAATTATTTACACCCGCACTTCGTATGGTGATTTGTATCCCATCTGGGATTACAGAGGTGGAAATGCGCGCGGTAAAAGAATCGGCTGAGCGTGTAAATGGTAAAGAAGTATACTTGATTCATGAGCCTATGGCGGCAGCAATTGGTATCGGTTTAGATATTATGCAACCAAAAGGAAACATGATTGTAGATATCGGAGGTGGTACAACAGAAATTGCCGTTATTGCTTTAGGCGGAATTGTTTGTGATAAATCGGTTAAAATTGCGGGAGATGTTTTCACAAATGATATAGTTTACTACATGAGAACACAACACAATTTATTTGTTGGAGAAACCACTGCGGAAAAAGTAAAAATTCAAATTGGAGCAGCAACCGAAGATTTAGATAGCGCTCCAGAAGATATGTCAGTTCAAGGACGAGATTTATTAACGGGTAAACCAAAACAAGTTGATGTTTCGTATCGTGA
>CAZCIV010000389.1:0-2941 GCA_964498595.1 uncultured Flavobacterium sp. | reverse complement strand
TCAAGACTTTCAGAAAGCAAAATCAGTAATTTGTATTTTTATCGGACAGTAGTGAAATAGAAAGATATTTAAAATTAAAAAACAATAGCGATTTTAATTATAATGGTTGGATTCAATATTTCGTAAGGCTATATTCATTTTTCTATAGTCAGTACAAAATTAAAGCTGAAATTTCAAACAAAAATGAATTGTATTTTTTTAAGGAATCAAAAGGGGATGTTCTGTTAGGGTTCACTTTAAATTTGAAAGAATTGAAGAGTGAGATTAGAAAAGGATATTTGTGTTTAAATAGACCAAAACTTGTTTTGTTACAAAAAACTAAAGGAGAGACATCTATTGAAAAATTAGGCGAATTCGTACATCCTTACTTTACTTTATTTGTTCAACTTCAAAGTTTTCAGTGTTTATTAGCTCAAGATGATTTTACAGACATTGTATACACAAAGTACAATCGTCTTACATTCAATACTCTTAGCAATGGACTTATTGAAATAGCTGGCAATGAAAAGTTTGCCGAAGAATGTAAAAAAATGGCGTTTTTTCAGATTGGTGTTGAATCTAATTTTAACCTTCATTATATTTCGTTTCTTGAAAAAATTTACTGCTGATCGTGGGATTTACTGGATTTACAATCCTTAATCCCGCTCTGCGATTTGCAATCCTGCACTTACTTTATAACTTTAGAAATGCGAAGTAAGCTTATATATACGTTAGAGTAAATTATTAAAAAATGAATAAAATCTTAATATTATCAGTTCTAAACATAATTGTCTCTTGTACTTTGAATGTTAAAGGACAAGACCTTAAATCCGAAAAGGAACTTTGTAGTCAATGGAGTAACCATTACGATTGTAAATGTGATTGCTCAATTGTAAATGAAAATGGAAAGAAAGTATTGTCAATGACCCTAAGTAATGGGAATAATTTGAATCTATTGGACTCAGATGTAATATCGTCAAGAGTTGCTTTAACCAATTACCAATATTATAAGGATTCAACATCAAAAGGTTATAATGAATATCAGATTATAGTAATTAATCCAGAAAGTTTAGATTCGGTAAAGTTTAATTATACTCCTGAACAGTTAAGTTTATTAGAAACTAAAACAAAAATTTGTGAAAATTACCTGTATTTGCTCGCTGAAAATAAAATAGAGGAATTACCTAGTTACTTCGCCCCTGAGGTTTTTGAAAAAACAAGTGAAAAAGAAATCAAAGAAACTTTTAAGCAACTAGATGATGTTTATGGAAAACTGATCTCTGCGAATATTTTAGGGTTTTCACAACCAAAAGAAAAAGTCATTAACGACAAGAAAGTTCGATTGTTTCAATTAAAAGTGGTTATGATTAGAGAAAAAGAGAATATTAATTTGACATTTATCATGAATTTGGATCCAAATGACAGTGGCATTTATGGATTTAAATAAACTTACTCTAACAGCAAACAAGTTCAAGCGGCAAACGTTCACTCGTGTTAGCCGCCTGCGCCTGTTTGCAAAACGTTAGAGGTAATAGACGATGACACAAAACAAACGATATTTATTAATCATTGGTTTATTAATTATGGTAGGAACATTACCATGGTTTTGCCATTTTATTTGGGAATCAACTACAGGCATATTTAAGATTCGGTCAATATTTTTGAATCTTATCATACATTTTCTTATTGCAATTTTCGTCGGTATCTTGTTTTTTCGATTTAAGTTCAAATTGACATTATTAATTCCAATCATTCTAGTAATAATATCAACATCATTGATTTGGAACATTAATCGATTTGAATTTCATAAACAACAATACCAAAATGGCGAAATCGCAATACAATCTGAACCTGATTGCTATAAGGAAATTAACTATAAGAATTACTGGGATTACATAAATAATGGCTGCCATGTGACTGTAACCGATGTAGTATTATCATTGATTTACAGAATTTTAATTTGGTCTTTAACTTTAGCATTAATCAAATACATATTGACTAAAACCCGAACCGATAAGAAAGTCGATAATTTAGAATTACTGGATTGAATAATACCTCTAACAGCTGTCTAGCGCCAACCCTCCAATCTTGCTTCGAAACAACAGTTAATTAGAAAGAAAATAATTTTAACTTCGGTTCAATAATTTACTTAAAAAGTCGGGCCGAGCGCCAGGCAGCGAAACGTTATGGGTAACTATGAGGACAACAAGCTATTCAATATTATTAATTCTATTAATCTTCAGCTGTGAATATGAGGAGGAGAAAACCGTTGTGTCCGTAATTGAAGATAAAAATGAAATCTCACAAAACACAGAGGATAGCTCATGGACATATAATGAATATAAAAATGCAGAGTTAAGCATTGATATTACTAACCATAACTTAAAAAACTTCTCAATACAAATCAATCGAAAAAAAGAGACGCTCAATCTAGATTTAAACGAATTAAATATTCCCTGGAAAACGCCTGGATTAAGTTGGATTAATAATGAAATGATTTGTATTGCAAATTGGTGGTCGGGCCCGTTTGGTAGTTACATTTTTATTCCGTTGAAGGATAAGTTAAATAACTATATTTATATAGATAAAGACATTGAAATCGCTGATAGCCTAACAAATAAAATAGTATATGTGGATACTGTAATTAACGATTCCAAACTAGTTCTCACAGCTGAAAATCTTATTAATAGAAAAAAGAAATCGATCGAAATAAAAATACCTACTGCAATTGATTATTATCCGTTTTATGATAGCTTGTCTTTACGTAATTCTAGCTTGGATATTTGGATAAAAGGTAAACGTAGAATGTTCGATATAAAAAGTATAAATTAATACCCATAACAGCAAATAAGCAATATGGCGCACAAGCATACTCGAGAAAAAGCGCCACATCGCCTATTTGCAAAACGTTATAGGGCATTTTAAAAGACGACAGAAACGAAATGGAAACACGACAAATAAA
>CAZCIV010000388.1:0-2950 GCA_964498595.1 uncultured Flavobacterium sp. | reverse complement strand
ACTTTGTTTTTTGCTATCAAAGGACAAAATCACGATGCACATTTGTATTTGGAAGAGTTGATTGCAAAAGGCGTTCGCTATTTTGTTGTCGAATATATTCCAGAACATGTATACGAAAAAGCGAATTTTATTATCGTTGAGAATTCGTTAAAAGCGCTACAACAAACTGCGATTGGCTATCGAAAACAATTCGGTTTTCCATTTGTAGGCATCACCGGAAGCAACGGAAAAACCATCGTAAAAGAATGGCTGAATTTCTTATTAAGTCCAAATCATTTGATTGTTCGAAATCCAAAAAGTTATAATTCGCAAGTTGGAGTTCCGCTATCTATCTTAGCCATTGAAGGCAATTACGATTTGGGAATTTTTGAAGCCGGAATTTCGTTACCCAATGAAATGTCAAATTTAGAACATATCATTCAACCGAAATATGGCATTTTAACGAATATTGGTTCGGTTCATGATGAAGGTTTTGCAAATCGCGAAGCCAAAATCAAAGAGAAAATCAAACTTTTTGAAAATTGTTCGGATATTTTCTTGGAAAAAAATGCTGAAATTGAAGTTTTACTCCCAGAAAACAGTCAAAAACATACTTGGAGTTTTTCAGATGAAAGTGCGAATCTTTTCGTTTCGAAGAAAATTGAAAATGGCAAAACCGAATTGATTTTCAAAAACGCAGCCAACACTTTTAGTGTAACTATTCCGTTTTCCGATGAAAATTCGATTGAAAATGTAATTACTTGTGTGAATTTCATGTTGTTTTTAGGCGAAGAAATTGTATTTATTCAAAATCGAGTTGCCGAATTATATCCAGTAGAATTACGACTTCAAGCTAAAAAAGGCATCAATAATTGTTTGGTCATCGATGACAGTTATTCGGTGGATTATCAATCGTTGAAAATTGCATTGGATTTCTTAGAACAACAAAAATTACACGATAAAAAAACAATTATTTTATCTGATATTTTCACGAGTGGCATTGCCGTGGAAACGCTTTACAATCAAGTAAAACAACTGCTTTCGAAAAATAAAATCGAACGCATTATTACCATTGGTGAAACCATTGGAAAACAATTGAACGATTTACCGAATGTGATTTCGTTTACCACTACGCAAGAATTTTTACAGCAATTCAACACGCAGTCGTTTCAAAACGAAACCATTCTTGTGAAAGGTGCTCGTGGTTTCAACTTTCATGAAATTGTAGTTTTATTGGAAGAGAAAAATCACGAAACTATTTTAGAAATCAATCTCGATGCAATTAGTCACAACTTGAATTTCTACAAATCCAAACTAAAACCAGAAACCAAAATCATGGTCATGGTAAAAGCGTTTGGCTACGGAAATGGCGGTTACGAAATTGCCAAATTGCTCGAACATCATAAAGTCGATTATTTAGGCGTAGCATTTGCCGATGAAGGCATCGAATTACGAAAAGCTGGAATTACGACTCCAATTATGGTTTTAAATCCTGAAAATAGTAGTTTTAGAGCCATGATTGCCTATAATTTAGAACCTGAAATTTATTCGATTACGGGTTTACAAGCATTTTTAAAGATTGCCCAACAACAAAATATTTCGCATTATCCAATACATATTAAATTGGATACCGGAATGCATCGTTTAGGATTTGAACCGCATTTGATTTCTGAATTGTGCTCCCTACTAAAAAACAACAATTTCGTTAAGGTGAAAAGTGTGTTTTCGCATTTAGCTGCGAGTGATGATTTACAATTCGACGATTTTACGAAATTACAATTTCAACGTTTTGATGCGATGTATTCCGAATTAGAAAAAGTACTACCTTCAAAACCGATTCGTCATATTTTAAACACGTCTGGAATTTTTAATTATACGGAAAAGCAAATGGAAATGGTGCGTTTAGGTATTGGGTTGTATGGTATTGGAAATTCGGAACAAGAATTGAAAGTGTTGGAAAATGTAAGTACATTAAAAACCATTATTTCCCAAATAAGAGAAGTTTTACCAGAAGAAAGCATTGGTTACAGCCGAAGATTTCGAGTGACGCAAAAAATGAAAGTCGCCACAATTCCGATTGGTTATGCAGATGGCATTCGAAGAGCTTGGGGCAATGAAAAAGGTTTTGTTACCATCAATAATCAAAGAGCTACCATTTTAGGTTCGATTTGTATGGACATGATGATGGTGGATGTTACGAGCATTTCATGTAAAACTGGCGACGAGGTTATTATATTTGGAAAAAATCCCAAAGTGACTGAAATGGCGAGTGTTATTGGCACGATTCCCTATGAAATTTTGACTGGGATTTCGCAACGAGTAAAGCGAATTTTCTTTAAAAATTAACTTTTTAATTTTAAATATTGTATATTCGTTAAACTGAAAAACGGAATATAAATTTTTAAAATACTCCCATTATGTTAAAAGAATTTAAAGAATTCGCTATGCGTGGAAACGTAGTGGATTTAGCTGTAGGGGTTATCATTGGCGGTGCATTTGGTAAAATTGTAAGTTCATTTATTGAAGATGTTATTACACCATTGTTACTTAAACCAGCTTTGGAAGCAGCTAATTTGTCAAAAATTGAAGAGCTAACTGCTTTTGGTGGGGTTAAATATGGCATGTTTATGTCGGCTGTGATTAACTTTGTTATTGTAGCTTTTGTTCTTTTCTTATTGATTAAAGGAATGAATGCTGCTAAGAAAAAAGAAGAACCAGCTCCGGCGGCTCCAGCAGGACCAACACAAGAGCAATTGTTAGCTGAAATTAGAGATTTATTAAAAAAATAGTCGATACCGCTACATTATATATTCTAATTAAACCCCGATTCGTCGGGGTATTTTTTTGATTGAAATTGATTAGATTTGTTTTGATGTTGATTGTGGGAACGGAATGCAATTCCCCCCCGCTCCCGCTCGAACAATGTCATTAAGTTAAGAAAAAATCATAAGCTATTCTTTTGATTTTTAGT
>CAZCIV010000387.1:937-2952 GCA_964498595.1 uncultured Flavobacterium sp. | reverse complement strand
GAATACGCCTCCTCAACTAAACAACAAACATATAAAATAAATGATGGTAAATATTTGAGGTCTGCTTTGTTGGGAACTTTAGAATAATTGGTTTCTATTTGTTCTAAAATAAATTGTGTTCCTTGTATAACCTTTGATTTTGTTTTTGGTTTCACCAGTGCTAAATTTTGAAAACCCATTGTATATATAATAATAGATATATAAAAATATTTTTATATGTTATAAATATATAATGCCAAAAACTACAAAGAACAACAAAGTAAATTTAAATATTATTAAAAATAAATCAAAAGTAAAAGCCAAACCAAAACCAAGGGCCAAAGCTAAACCAAGAGGTCAAAATAAAAACGGTTTTAATGATAATGCTATTAATATTACAATTGACCAAAGTAAAAAGACAAACCCCCGGCAACCAACACAGCCAAAAATACAACAACCGGTTTATATTCCCCCTACACATTCACAATCTGTGTATATTCCACCACCTCCAATGTATTATCAGCCTCCATTTAATCCACAACCTCAACCCAATCCACAACCAACAGTATCAATAATACCACCAATAGCACCAACAGCGCCCACATTAACAGCACCAGTAAGAGAACAATTTACAACAGCTAATTTTGATAATAGAGAAGATGACACATTTTCAGTAGCATCACAATTAACACAAAGCACATATCAAAGTGAAAGACCCAGTTATAATTATAATACAACCCAAACACCATTTACAGCTAATACTGAGCCTTCACCAGATTATGATAATATACGAATGATGCGAAATAAAACATTAAGTAGAGACCATCAAGGTGAATTTAAACCAAGACAATTAACATTTGAGCAAGAAACACAGGAACAACAACCACAAATTGAATATTCACCACCTCCAAGCATTTATGATACTTTTATGCCAAGCTTGACAGGTGAAAATATATTCAAAAGTTCATCAACACCCATACAATTTATACTAAATAGTCCATCAACATTTGATAACGATTTAAAAAACGTTTTACAAAATAAGCCTTCAGAATTTGATACTGAATTAAAAGACATTAATGGGAATTTCTTTGAAAATAAACCCCCAGAACCACCAAAAGTTGAAGTTATAGAGGAAGAAGAAGAAGATGAAGAATTGAAACAGAAAAAAGCAGCAATAGAACGCTATAAACAAAAACTTGAAGTAGAAGAAAGACAACGACGTCTTGAAGTTAAAGGCGTATTAGATGAAATGGTTGGAACTATAGAAGATAATGAAAAATTAAAAGTAAATCCATTACTTACTATTGAAACAATTGCTGATGAAAAGGAGGGCGAAAAAGCAGAACCAGAACAGAAGAAAGGTAAATCAACAACACAAGCAGTATTGAAACGAGAAGAACTATTTAAGGAAAGAAATCCAGAAGCGTATGAAGCGAAACAAAAGAAAAAAGAGTTAGAAGAAAAAATTAAACTTAAACAGGCAGAAATTAAACAAAGTGAAGAAGATGAAATAACAACTCCGACATTGGCTTTACAAACGCTAAATTTAAGAAAACAACTTTTTGAGTTACAATTAGAACGAACAAATGGTGATATAAATACCTTCAGTGTTATAATATCATATTTAGAAAAAAATAAAGACTCTTCAACAGTATTAAATGACAAACAACGAAAAACATTTACTGCATTATTAAACACATTTGGAATCCCAGGACCATCGGGTAAAAAATTGAAGGTATCAAATGCTTATAAAACAATATTTGATAAAGATTACAACAACACCAAACTTAATAAATATGGACGACCAGTAACGGTGCCTAAAATTAGTTTAAACGACCTTAAAATGATATTGAATAATTCAAGAGAAAAATTTGTATCAAAAAAAGATGAACCAGAACAAAAGGGCGCAAATATTCATACATTAAAAGATATCGCCCAAGAAGATGAAATTAAAATAATAGCAAAAGGTAAAAAGAAATAAATATTCTCATTAAAAAATAAATAAACTTTAATAAGCAATTCTCATAGGTCTATAA
>CAZCIV010000387.1:0-927 GCA_964498595.1 uncultured Flavobacterium sp. | reverse complement strand
ATATTACAGTAAGAAGACAACCAGATGGCAGAATTATTTGTAATATTTGTGGTGATATTTATAAAGACAATTCACAAATAATAAAACATCTAAGAAATAATCACACAAACCGTGAAAATAATGATGTAGGATACTATACAGTTAGCAGAGGGAAATTTGCTGGTAGAGTAACCCGAACATATCCTGTTGAACAAATAAATAAATATCTCTTAAAAATAAGTCCAGATTCAAAACCTATTGAATAAATAAACATTCTCATTAAAAAATAAATAATTTTTAATAAGCAATTCTCATAGGTCTATAAACAGGCTGAGGAGGAAGGGCAGGAGCAGCAGCAGGAGGGGCAGAAGAACCACCACCACCACCGCCTTTTTTATTCTTCTTTTTCTTAACAATTACAACCTCTTCCTCGCTTTCCTCTTCTTCACTTTCACTTTCTGATTCATAAATAATTTTAGGTGGTTTCTTCTTTTGTTGCTTTTGTTTTTGTTTATTATTTACTTCTTCAAGATATTTTTGATACATTTGTTTCTCTTTTTGTCTTTTTAATTTTTCAGCTTTCTGAATAATTTTACGCTCTGCTTCTTCTTCTTGTTGTCTTAAAAATTCAAGTTCTAATTGTTTTTTCTTTTCAGCTTGGTCAGTTCTTCTTTGTCTTATATCATTCATAGTTTGGCGCCTTCTTTCCCTTTCTTCTTCTGTTAAATTTAGTTTTCTTCTGGGTTTGGGTTGCTCTTGTTGAATAACTGGTTCTTGTGTAATTAGTTTTTCTTGAAGTTTAGTTTTAGTTGGTTTTAATTCAATTTCATCATCTGAAAAATCTTCTATATTATTTGTATTTTCTAAAAATTCTGTATTTATTGTTTTTACTGTTTTTACCATTGATATATATAGTAATTATAGAAAATAATTTTAAATAAGTTATAT
>CAZCIV010000386.1:0-2972 GCA_964498595.1 uncultured Flavobacterium sp. | reverse complement strand
TTAGCGTTTCGTTGTTCATTTTTCTCGTTATTTTTCTTTCATTTTTGCTGCATTGTCTTTCTGTCTGTGCGTTTGGGTAGGCAAGCTCTTTTGCAGGTTTTGGTCTTAGTGCTGGCTGGTGCGACCTGCAAATGTGCTTGACTACGAAGCGTTGGCTATTTTATTTTTAGTTTTTCTTTAAATTTCTCCTCAAATTTCTGTCTTGTTTGGTAATTGTAGAATGGTAAACCTATAACTTTAAATTTATCATCTTCATACAGCAAGTCCAACTTTTTAATTTTTGCTTTTACATTTATTTGTTCTAAAAATTCCTCTTTCCATTTGTCCTTTTCGATATAACCGTCTCCTTTGGGTTCTATGAAAAGTTGATAAGTAAGTTTCTTTTCAGTGTCTTTTTCTTTGAGAAATAATACAAAGTCTGGTTCAAATGCTGCACCATCTGAAAAATTATAAATTTGTAAAAGTCTCTCGTTTCTCAAAAGGTAGATGTCGGTATATTGTTTTTTTAGTTCTTCTACAACAACTTCCAGATATTTCACAAAATATTTTTCTTCAGAAGTGCCATAGTTTTCTTCATAGATATACCAGTCTTTGTCTGCGACATTCATTCTAAATTCTTCAACTCTATTGCCTGTCATAGCAAGCCCGTATTGCTTTTTGCTATCATCGCCAGGTTCTTGCACCATCATTAAAATGTCGTTTTGCAAATAACTTTTTAGTGGTTTGCCTTCAAACTCTTTACTCCCTTCATATTTAGTTATTTTGGCTGAAATATCATTCTTAATAGCCAAAAGCATATTTTCAGCAATTTGTAATTTTTCCTTTGGTGTCAATGTTTTTATTCGTTCTTCATTGGCAATTATAGTAAGTGGAACTTTAGCAATGTAGTTCTCATCCGTAATGAATTGTTTTTTGCTTTTTAAATTTGGAAGCATTCGATTTAAATGAGAAAACTGATAGAATGGTATTTTGTCCATTGCCTTCAGGCAAATATCAACTCCAATATTTTGAATTGTCCAAGGGAAGTTTTTCGATTTCGGGTCTTTGGGTATGCTCTTTTGGCTTTGGTCATCTTCATTAAAAACCACTAATTCTTGTGTGGCAGAACTGCCAATATGAAATTTATATTGCAACCCGCTTTCGTGTATTTGCTTTAAGGATGTAACTTTTTTAGGGTCTTTCTTTATTTTTTCATTGGTAAAAATCAAACCATCATCCCACAACGCAGTCTGTTTAAATTGTGCCTTGACTTTTACTCGAATTGGGTCCTCCTGTTCACGATTATAAATACCCTGTTCCTCAAGTTCTTTAGTTATAGATTCAATGTAAGTGTTATCGTTAATGCTGTGATAATACAATTCTTCAAGGCATCTAAGCGTATTGCCAAGGTCTTTATCTAGTTTACGTTGATACATTTCATCGCCAGCGGATATACTCATAGGGAAATATCTTGCACCACGTCCAATTAATTGCACCTCGCTTGTTGTACTGCTTTTTGTTCCTTTGCTTTCATCCAATCGAACAATATCATATAAATTTAAAACGTCCCATCCTTCAGTTAGCATTTTAACTGTGAAGATTAACCGATATTCATTTTTGTCACCCTCTAATTGATTTAGTTCAATTTGATGATCCTCACTCGCTTGTTCGTTATTAATTACAATACAGCGTTCTTCTCTAAATGTATCTTTGATTTCATCACACAACTGCTGTCTTGTTATCCCTTGTTCTTCAAAATATTTAAGTGCTTTTTTCAGGGTTTGACCGCCAACTGTTTCAAGAGCATTAATTTCTCTAATATTTATTCTTTTTAGCTGAATTAAATAATTCGCATAGTGTGTTTTACTTTCCTCAATACTTGAACTCTTAAATAAGATAACTGACTTAAAAGGCAAATACGGTGAATGAATGTTACTTTTGTTTGCAACCTTTTGTCTGAATAGATTTAAAATTAAAGCTTGCAAAATTCTTTGTTCGTGTGTTAAGTCCGATTTAATAAGTTTTATTTCCTTACTATATCGATCATTTCTAAATTCTTTTAGCGAGTATCGAACAAATATTTTATCGGTATATTTCTCCAATATTTTTGGATGTTTCAAATCCACAGTAGCTGTATATTCTAAAAGTATGTTTTCAGGGTTGCCCGCTAATACTTTATTTATTGTGGTTTCCCAGTTTTTTTCTTCTTCCTCTTCACCTTTATTCCTTGTACTTTTAGTTAGTACATTCAAATGATGCGCTTCATCTGAAAGAATGACAATTTTGTTTTCGGCTAAACTTTCAAAGGTTATTTGCCCTTCTTTGGGTTTGTCTAAACGACTGTGCAACCCTTGAATAGTAATGAAAAGTATATTAATGTCATCAGTAGGTACAGTTTCAAAATTTTCAACCGCATTAATATTAATCTCATTGAAATCAAAAATTACCTTATCAGCAAACAAGTATTTTGGATTATCCTTTTCAATAAAGTTGGCAATCGTTTTTTTGATAATGTTGGTACTGTTTACAATAAAGATGAAATTCCGATAGCCCTTAGTATAAAGTTCCAAAATGTTTGCAGCCATCATAACAGTCTTCCCGCTACCAGTTGCCATATTAAACAACAAATGAATTGGGACACCGATAGGCTTACTCTTTGAAACATTAAGATAAAAATCAAATTTTGAAACTGCTTCAATTTGATATTCCCTGTCTAAAAATATTGGGTTGAGATTACTTTTAATGTATTCTTTTACTTCTTTTTTTGCAATGCCGTATTGAAGAAGCGTTTCCCACTCCTGCTGTATTTTGTCTGCAAGTAATTGAACTTCTGCCATACGTTATTAAATGTTATAGAATTTTTTATTTAATGCAATTTCGTCTTTTGTCATTTTATGTTCATCGTCTTCCATTTCAGAAAGATTTACATATAAATGATTTTTGTCCAATGTTTCCAGTAATAGCCTTTTCTGCACATCAAGTTCTAATTGATT
>CAZCIV010000385.1:0-2972 GCA_964498595.1 uncultured Flavobacterium sp. | reverse complement strand
AAACACACTGTGTGATCGTTTTTGTTTCCGTGGATGAAAACGGAAAACCGCTTCCTGTAAAACCGTGGGTTCCCGAAACGCCACGCGAGATAAAACTCGAAGAATACGCCCACAAACTGGCGAAACTCCGCGAACAGATCTCGGAAGAAATGATGCCGTTCATGGAGCATTAAATTCTTGGTAAATCTAACTCTCGTTTTAGACCAAAAAATGAACATGCTCGGTAGAAATATGAACGTGAATAAAATAAACGACCGACTAATGTTAACTAGTCGGTCGTTGCAAGTGAATTCATATATTACTTTCGTTCTAGTGAAATTTTCACTTCCAAGCCATTCCATTTTTTTGTGGAATTACTAGTGAAAATCATTTTGTTTCGTCCATGTTTTTCAACGGAATATTTTCCACTTAACGCATCCACGAAAAAATCTAAGGTATCTAATTCATCGTTTTGACATTCTTGGCAAGTTGGTGTGTATTGAAGCTCAAATTGTTTACCTTTTTCTTGAAATTGCCACATGAAACTTGCGTCTAAACCTTGATTCAACCAATTCGCAGAAGGAATTGTATCATATATATTCACCTTAGAAGTAATGTACCAGGAACCTGAAAACAGAGAAGTATTTCCAGCTACTGTAACACTTTTTACAAACCATTGCTCCCCTCTCATTAATCGATTTGAGAAGCGTATTTCTTTGCTACAAGCTAGCAATGAGAAGCAGAAAATTGAAAACAGAATTGAGTCTCCACAATTATACCAGCACGTAAATAGATTACGTTGATCTAGTTGAACCTTTGTAAAAATAAAGGAGATGACAATACTAGAATTTTTACGTGAGTTTCCGGATAATGATAGATGTAAGCGTCATTTTCGATTACAACGGGAACAAGAAGGAGTTACATGCAAGCAGTGTGTAGGGACAAAACATTGTTGGTTATCCTCTAAATGGCAATGGCAGTGCTCATCGTGTAGTTTTAGGACTATTTTGCGAAGCGGAACCATTATGGAAAACTCCAATCTTTCGTTTCATCCCTGGTATACTTGTATGGCTTTCATGACCTTCAGCAAAAAAGGAATTTCAGCCATGGAATTGCAGCGTCAGCTCGGTCATACACGCTGGGAAACTGTTTGGAAATTGATGAATAAAATTCGTGCGGGTATGGGAAAGCGGGACAGCCTTTATCAATTGAATGGCTCAGTAGAGTTTGATGAGGGCTACTTTGAGCAGGCTACAGGAGAAGGGGTTAAATTAAAGCGGGGACGAGGAAGTCAAAGGCAATCAAAGGTTGCTGTAATGGCAGAATCGACACCTTTGGAAGATATAGAAACAGGGAAAACTTCCTCCCAGTGCAGGTATTTTAAAATGAAAACACTGAATAGCCACGAAAAATCGACGACCAATGATCTAATAGTTGAGTACATTCATGAAAAGGCGATCATTTTTTCCGATCAAAGCACCAGTTATAATGATTTTGCCAACTTAGTTGAAATGCACATCACCGAAAGATCGTCAGAGGAAACGACTAAAACAACACTCAGATGGGTACATATTACAATCAGTAATGCAAAACGTAACCTTTTGGGAGTGTATCACATGATTAAAGGAAAATACCTGCAAGCTTACCTCGATGAATATTGCTATAAACTCAACAGAAGATACTTTGGTAAACGACTCTTTGACAGACTGATTATTGCTACTATTGGAAATTAGTGGTACAATTGTGGAGACTCAAATAAAAATATTATTTTTCTCATAGTAAATGTTATTAGGTCGTTTTATAAATCATAATTTCTGGCCAACAAAAGTTTTATTCGCTAATTGATTAATAATTTGTTGTCCTTGAAAATAATTCGCTGAATACGTAACTTTTAATTGATTCGTTGTTTTATCAAAAACGCCAATCGGAGTGCTTGTTGCAGTTGAATAAAATTGAACAGAGGCGTCTTGCGACATCCCAACTGCCGCTTCATAACAACCTTCAAAACCTATAGTTGAGTAACTGCCCAAATGATCAAACCCGTTTCCGTTTGGTAAATTTTTTATTCCGTATCCAATATATTGATAGTTGTCACCAAATCGAAATGTATCTATTTCAACTAAGAAATTGTTATTCGGTGAATCCGTGTTATGTCCCCAATACTGACCGATAAGAGGCGGATGTTTTAAAGACTTAATCGTCAAGTACCTTACTACTGTATCCACTCCGTCATCATTTGGAAAACATATACTATTGGGATTACTATGCACAATCAGTTTCACTGGAATTGTTCCGATTGTATCTTGAAAATAAAGGAAGAAATCTTTTGATGTATAGGTGTTGCTTCCAATTTTCCATTCGTAACTTGTTGCATTTGGATAATTTGCAGAAAAATTCACCTTACATGCACTCCCCAAATTTTCATTAACTACGTTATTCGGAAAAAGCTCATAGTTCAGATAATAATGCACAGTATCCAAATCGTACAATTTTCCCCCTATCATTTGCCCCATAACAAAGTTGGCGTTGACCTCACTGGTACAATCACACCCAGCTAAAGGATTGGTAATTTCAGGTTGTTCTTTTTTACACGATGAAAAAAAGAGTGTTGCTGCACAAAATAGTATGATATTATATAGTGATTTAGTCATGTTATTGCAAAGTCAATGATAAGAAAAAGAAAATTTTTTTCATGATTTAAATGTTTAAGTTGTTCCAAATATATGACTTTATTCAGAACGAAAAACCACGGATCCTATTTGACAAAGTTGTTTTTATAATTTATAAATAACGCTTACTTTTTGAGCGCTTAATAATTAATCCATTTAGCATTGAAAAAAATCAGATATCGTTTTTTACTTGAGAATATCAATAGTAGTTTAAGAGGTACGATTTTGAATGGTTTTTCGAAATCAAGTCTCTAGTCTGTCCAAGACAAAAAACTCGAAGAATACGCCCACAAACTGGCGAAACTCCGCGAGCAGATCTCGGAA
>CAZCIV010000384.1:1657-2973 GCA_964498595.1 uncultured Flavobacterium sp. | reverse complement strand
AACAAAAATCTGCCTTGGTCATTAGATTTCATTGAAAAATATATAGATAATTGGAATTGGGAAGAACTTAGTAGCAATAAAAGTTTACCATGGTCTTTAGATTTTTTTGAAAAATATATTGATAAATTAGATTTTCAATATCTTAGTGGCAATGTAAGTTTACCTTGGTCAGAAGATTTTTTTGAAGAACACTTTGATAAATGGTGCAACACAAAAGCTAGAAGATTTGAAAAAGATGGTCAAAATGTTTGGACTTATTATTCCGAAAACCATAATCGAATTTGGTATTTGGGTGCCATTGAATGTGTGGTAAACAAAAATGGCAAGCTTTTTAATCCATTAATTTGGCTACGAACAACAGATAGCGAAGTTTTTCTAAATGAAGTTATCCAAGAGAATATTGACGATTTAAATAAAGGATTATTGCAACCCATAGAACAATACAGCTTAAAACCATTTTACAAAGGTCAAGAAGAAGATATTTACAAAAATCAAAAACTTGGTAGATATTCTAATTACAGAATAGCAACTAATGAAGAAGCGTTAAAATTGAATCGAAGGTTTATTGATGTAAAAGAAATAAGTGATATAAATATTCCATATAGATCAAGTGATAAAAACATTCCTTTTTGGATGTATTTAAGCTCTAATAAAAACTTGCCTTGGTCAGAAGAGTTTTTTGAAAAATATATTGATAGATGGGATTGGTATTTCTTGAGCAGAAATGAAAACTTGCCATGGTCTTTAGATTTTTTTGAAAAATATATAGATAAATGGCATTGGTCAGATTTAAGTAGAAATGAAGGTTTGCCATGGTCTTTAGATTTTTTTGAAAAACATTTAGATAGATGGGATTTTGAAAATCTTAGTTGGAATAAAAGCTTACCCTGGACATTTGGTTTTATTGAAAAATATTTTGATAAATGGAATTGGCAAGGGTTAAGCTATAATAATGGTATTAAATGGAATATTAACATGATAAATAAATATGCTGAAAAAATTGAAAGTTCAGAAATAATATGGGATTGCATTAAAGAATATGTTGATGTTGAATTAATAATTGAAATTTTAAATAAAAATGAGTAATACAAACGAACAGGAAAGAAAAAATGAAAAAGAAAAAACAAAAAGATTGAAAGAATTTTATGACTATAAATATTGGCGAGAAGTGCAAAGAAATCAACTTGGAGTTAGTGCTAATTTGTATTTTATCTTTTCATCAGCAATTTTTGGTTATGTTATTAATTTTACAATTGTGAATAAGGATGATTTTTTTCATTGTGAAATATATTTACTAATTCCATCACTAATTTTTC
>CAZCIV010000384.1:0-1647 GCA_964498595.1 uncultured Flavobacterium sp. | reverse complement strand
TGTTAATTTCATTTTTGTTTTATACATTATTTACAGAAAATAGACTAAAAGATTTCAAAAGAACTGCGGAATTAATAAATGATAATAGTGTAGCAATAGAAAATATTCCAAGATTAACAAAAAAAAGAGGTGTTGATTCATGGTCTTATTATAATCTACAACGTTATTCTCTTCTTGTTGGTTTCATCTTTGCCTTAATTGGTTTATCAATATTTATTTTCAAATGACAATCGCTATTCTCGCTTGGGGTTCCTTAATTTGGGATCCAAAAGAATTAAATTATAACAAATATTTAGGCTGGGTTTATGATGGTCCGGTTTTACCAATTGAATTTGCAAGAATTTCAAAAGATGGCAGACTAACGCTTGTCATCACAGAAAATGGTACACCAAACAAAACATTTTATACATTCGCTAATCAAAACCAGGCATTTGAAGAAACAATTGAAAATTTGAGAATTCGAGAAGGTAACTGTAATCGTAAAAATATTGGTTACTACAAAGCAGAAACAGATGAATTTCATTCAGAAGATTTTAAATACAAAAATGAAATCAGAAATTGGTCAAAAGAGAAAAAAATCAAAAATATCATTTGGACTGATTTACCCGAAAAATGGAATTATGAAAACGATAATAATGAAACCATTTCTATCAATCCAAACGAAAGAATTGACTACTTAAAAAGTTTAGTATCAGACAAAAAAGAACGCGCTGAGGAATACATAAAAAAAACTCCTTTTCAAATTAAAACCAAATACAGAAGTATAATAGAACAAAAACTAAACTGGTTTCCAACTATAGAACAGCCTTTTAGTAATGAAATGGTTTTAATTGATGATAGGTTAATTTTATCAAAACTTGGCTCAATAGGCGAGCTTACTTGCTTAAATTGTTTTCAATCTGAAATGATTGCTCCTTATACAAGATTTAATTTAGGATATCAATGTCAATCTTGTGGAAAATTTCATAGTATAGAGAGAGAATCTATACAACCAAAATGTGATTGCGGAGGAGAATTAAAACGAGATAAACCTGTATTTTGTTCTAAATGCAAATCTTATTCAGTAAAATTCAAGTTGAAATTTTTTGGGTAATTCAGATATTTCTGAGATTTTTAATTTTGTCTAATTTAAAACCTCCAAAACCAACCACCACAAAATCGGGACACTTTCTAACCAAAATGAGGCATAATATCTCGAACGGTTTTCATTGGCAAAAAAGAGAAAAACAGCAATCGTTCCACAAACTAAAAGTTTAAAAAACAATGGTAAAAAATGATGATGATTCGTGAAGAAAAATTCTAAAATCAAGAGTAAAAACAACAGGAGATAACCTAGTTTTTTCGTCAGCTCCACTCCTATTTTCTGCGGAACAGTTTGCAAATGTATGTCATCGTGTTTTACATCTACAATATCAAACACTAAAACAATAGAGAATACTAATAAAAATCGCTGTACTGCCATTAAAAACACATCTATAGAAAACTGAATTTCAGCTTCTACCAAAGGTAAAATTACAGTTACGCCTACCCAAGTAATTCCAACGATGTAAATCTTTACGCCTGTCCAGTTTCTTGCGTTTTGTTTGTTAGGAAAAAAAGGTAAAGTGTATAAAAGCGTAAGACCAAAAAAAGCGAAAGCACTAATTT
>CAZCIV010000383.1:0-2975 GCA_964498595.1 uncultured Flavobacterium sp. | reverse complement strand
CTGTGTGGAACAGCGGCGGCTGAGCGTCCTCGGGCTGCTTCTGGCGCTCTGCGCGGCGCAGTCCTTCATCATCGCGCTGGCGCAACACTACATGGTGCCGGGCCTGCGGTGGGTGCAGCCCGTCAGCGCCGCCCTTGTTCCGCCGGTGGCCTGGCTGGCCTATGTCGCCACCGCCCTGCGGCCAGCGGCGCGGGCCGATCTGCTGCATGGTCTGGTTCCGCTGGCGGCGCTGGCCGCTCTGCTGGTCGCGCCCGCCTTCCTTGACGTGCTGCTGCCCGCGGCCTTCGTCGGCTACGGCATCGCGATCCTGATGCAGGCCCTGCGCGGTGCCGACGCGCAGCCCCAGGCCCTGCTGGCGCATGGCAACCTGCCTGCGCGCATATGGCTGGTGATCGGCGCGGCCCTGGTCGCATCGGCACTGAGCGATGTGCTGATCGTGCTCGCGCAGGCCACTGGGCGGGCCGAAACGCGCGGCTGGATCATCACAGTCTTTTCGGTCGGCAACCTGCTGCTGATCGGCCTGTTCGCGCTGTCCCCATATCTGCGGGCAGAACCTCCGGAAGCAGAAGAGGCTGAAGAGGAAACCCCCGAGCCGGATATCGAGCTATGGCAGCGGCTGCAGGCCTTCAATGCGCGGGAAAGGCCATACCTCGACCCGAACCTGACGCTCGCGCAACTTGCCCGGAAACTGCGTGTTTCGGCCAAGGCGCTGTCGGCCACGATAAACCGTTCAACCGGCGAGAACGTCTCGCGCTTTGTAAACGCCGAACGTATCCGTCATGCCCAATCCCTCCTCCTGCGCGGCGAGACAGTGACCGAGGCGATGCTGGCCTCGGGGTTTAACACCAAGTCGAACTTCAACCGCGAGTTCCTGCGCGTCGCCGGTGCCAGTCCAAGCGATTGGCTAAAGGCCAGTGGCACGACTGCAGAGGTGAACACTTCGCAGCCCCTGTCATGACATTGGATAGAACAGGCGCGTTGAAGATGTGACCGCACCCGGGTGGCATTGATGTGCCAAGGTGGGTCTGTGAGGATCCACAAAGGAGGAGGTCACATCATCAACGCCAAGTGATAGGTTTCTTTTCGAGATAATCCTTGTCTCCTGAATTTGGAATTTCACAATGAACCTCGAAGCAGTCTCGCTCAAAGGACACAAAGACCATTTTGCCCAATTGGCGGCAGACTTGCTGCCAACTGATCCGCAGTGACAAGTGACAGAAAATCCCGCTTGATTTTCGCAAAGCGGTCGATCACAGATGTGCGAGGGGACAGCCTAGAGGTGAGCGGCCCCTGCCTGAAACCCGTCTGACTGTGGCGGCCATGCGGAGAAGACGGGTTAGGGAGCGCTGGTGGCTTAATGACGATTTACAATCTGCACAGCAGCGTCGTAGGCGCACATCACAGCGGTGCGCATATATTGCCGCCTGATGGCAAGAATGAATGTGACGAAGACGCCGAGATCTTCGAATTTGACGTCAGCCTGAACGGCGCCCGCGCGTTGAACGAGGAGGAAATTGTACTGTTGCAGAGCTGCCGTGTCCAATTGATGCAAAAGCCAGAAAAGCCGCTTCATTGTGCCGGGATACAGGGCAGCTTGATGGTGGTCAGTGTTGAATTGGCTGACCTGATCGAGCAGCTTTGCCCCGCGCAACATCAGATCATACCCCTGTCAAATGTGTGGTTCAAACGCGCAAAAGAGCCGTCCCCGGGCCGGTATGCCGCAGTTCTGGTTATGGCCTATACGCGCACTGTCGATCTGGAACGATCGAATATCTACCGGACCTACCTACCGCATCTCGACAAGACGGCCGTTGTGTTCACCAGTTCGACACTCAACAGCCGTGTTGTCTTTGCTGCGGCAGAGATGGGCAAGACCCTTTGGGCAGATGACGTGACAGGCGCGCTGTTTTGCTCTGAGCAGTTCAAAGAGGTTGTCGAGGCTATGCCGGGCCTGTCGGGTTATGACTTCGGCCCCTGCACCGAAGTGTGACATCAATCATATCAGTAGACGTGATGTTGCAACCACGTTTTGTCCAGCGTGAGTGAGACTCTGGGTTTGAGTTTGCCCAATTGTGCGTGTTGGGCAACGGGGGCTGGCGCGGAGTTTTGCGGGTTGCGCAGCGTGAGTCACCGTTGCCGGGCGAAGGTTTGTGCAAACTCGGCTTGGGTCGGCCAGCCAAGGCGGGAGTGGGGGCGTTCGGTGTTATAGTCTTTGCGCGAGGCTGCCAGCGTGGCGCGGGCATGGTGCAGAGACGGGAACAGGGTCTCTTTCAACAGCTCATCGCGCAAATGACGGTTTTTGTCCTGAACTGAACGCGGCCTTAGTATCAAGATCTGGAACGTCCGAGATGCGTTCCTTCATCCTCCAAGAGTTCTGCGAGGCGCACGAATGGCAGCAATGGGGAAGCTGCGCCAAAGAGCGGAGACTGTACGTGGACGTCTGCTAAGGGCCGATCACGTCGACTTACTGAATTGAGACGGGGCGCAGCATGTCATCGGTGTCCAGCTTCAGCGCGCCGCGCCAGAGCGGTGTTTTGAAGACGTGGTGCACAAGCTTGCCGTCGCGCACTTCACGGGTCTCGGCAAGCAATCCCGCCCATTCAAGCGGTCTCAGGACGCAGGAAGAGAACGCAGCCATCTCGCGCCACCCCGCATTATCCCAATCATGGTCCTCACCATAGAAGGCCGCGAACAACGCCCGCTCAGTGGTGCCATGGTCGGCCTCGACGTTAATGACGTTCATCCACACATCCCACTTCCCGAAGGGGCGATCTTCGAAGCGGGCGTAGGAGGAATGGTCGATCTGGAGAACGAAAAACGGGATGAGTTCGGCAAACAGTCGAGCTGGCGCGCCCGCGTATTCGGCGCCGCGCTTGGTCAGGCGGAATTCGCCCTTGAAGTGCCGGCCGAGGCGCAGGGTGATCAGAAGCTGGTGCAGCACCTCGAGCGGCGGGAATTCGTATTCATTGATGACC
>CAZCIV010000382.1:0-2976 GCA_964498595.1 uncultured Flavobacterium sp. | reverse complement strand
GTTTACAATCATGTCAATCCCAAACCAAAGAACCTAAAACTATGAATTCAAATTCTAAAAAAACCGAAGCCGAATGGAAAGCACAACTTACTCCAGAACAGTATGAAGTACTAAGAAACAAAGGTACAGAAAGAGCTTTTACAGGAGAATATTGGGATCATTTTGAAAAAGGAAAATACGTTTGTGCAGGTTGTGGAAACGAATTATTTACTTCTGATACTAAATTTGATTCGCACTGTGGATGGCCTTCATTTGATAAATCGATAAAAGGTTCAGTGGTTTACAAACAAGATTTAAGCTATGGAATGATTCGTACTGAAGTTTTATGTGCCAAATGCGACGGTCATTTAGGACATATTTTTGATGATGGACCAAAAGAAACTACTGGCCAACGCTATTGCATGAACTCGGTTTCTATCAAATTTATTCCAGAAACTAAGTAAGAATATGTTGGTCCAAATTGTAAAGCAAAACTTATCTGAAAATATTGATCTTCTTCAGCAATTAACAAATGAAGAACTGACATTGCCGTTCCCAGAATTAAGCAAGGCAACCATTGGTGAACACATGCGACACATCATTGAACTTTTAGGCGCATTGTTAGACCATTACGATAATGGTTACATCAATTACGATAAAAGAAAACGCGACATTATCCTTCAATCCGATACCAAAGAAGCGATTAAAATCCTTGAAAAATATTGTTCTGAATTAGATAAACCTAACAAGTCACTTTCTTTAACACACAATTGCTTCAGCGATACAGAAACGCTTGAAACCAACTACTTCAGAGAATTGCTTTACAATTTGGAACACAGCATTCACCATCAAGCCTTGATAAAAGTAGCTTTGTATCGCTTGCCCCACATTAAAATAGCTGATTCTTTTGGAATTGCTCCTTCTACACTTGAATACCGAAAACAATGTGCACAGTAACATATATTCCTACTAAAGAAGGTTGCATCATTACTTCCAATCGTGATGAAAAAATCACGCGTGAGAGAGCACTTCCACCAACGGAATACTATATTGAAGGAAAAAAAATCATCTTTCCAAAAGACCCAAAAGCAGGTGGCACTTGGATAGCACATAGCGAAACTAAAATTGTCGTTCTACTCAATGGAGCGCAAGAAAAACACATTCCTAAATCCAATTATCGAAAAAGTAGAGGTTTGGTTGTTTTAGAATTAATAAGTGCTGAAAATTCATTGCAATACTGGCATTCAGTAGATTTAACTGGCATCGAACCCTTCACTATTGTCTTGTTCGAAAACAATAAACTATTACAATTACAATGGAATGAAATAGAAAAAAGTGAAGAAGAAAAAGATGAAAATCAATTTCACATTTGGTCTTCTTCTACGCTATATTCCAAAGAAATTCGGGAACAAAGAAAAATATGGTTTGCCAATTTTATAAAAGAAAACTATAACCCATCATCAGATGAAATTTTACATTTTCATCAATTTACTGAATCTGAGAATAAGGAATATGGACTCCAAATCAATCGCAATGACACTTTAAAAACCATTAGCATCACGCAATGCCAGGTAACACAGGATAATATTGAAATGCGCTATTTGGATTTATTTGAATAAAAATGACAAAACTGAATCTCTTTCTACATAAACTAATTCATTGGGAATATTGGCCGTATCAAGTGGTTTATTTTCCAGTGTACTTTCAATATTTATTTTATGCAGCAAGAACACGTTCGTTTTTTTATTTCAATGCGTCCAATCCAACAATTAAAAATGGAGGCTTTTTCATGGAATCAAAAAAAGAAATTTACAATTTAATTCCATTTGAATATTATCCCAAAACCCTTTTGATTGAGCCTACTGAAACATTAGAAACGATTCAAAAGAAAATAAAAGAAGCGGATATTCAATTCCCTTTAATTGCAAAACCCGATATCGGTTTAAGAGGAACAGCCGTTAAAAAAATTCACAATGCGGAAGAATTAGCAGCCTATTTTTCTAAAGCGAATTTCAACGTTTTAATTCAAAGTTTGATTCCTTATGAGAATGAAATCGGACTTTTCTATGTAAAATTGCCTAACCAACCAGGTAAAATCACCGGTATAGTAGCAAAAGAATTCATGATTTTAACAGGAAACGGGAAAAACACGATTCGCGAATTATTACATCAAGACAAACGCTATCTATTACAATTAGAAGTCCTTGAACAGGAATATAAAGAAAAATTGAACACTATTTTAAACAAAGGAGAAACCATTAATTTAGTTCCTTATGGAAATCATTGTCGTGGTACAAAATTCGTCGATGCTAGTCACGAAATCACTCCTGAAATGATAGAAAGTTTCAACACCATCTGCAATCAAATAGAAGGTTTTTATTTTGGGCGAATGGACATCATGTATCAATCGTATGAAGATTTAGCACAAGGAAAAAACTTCCAAATCATAGAAATCAACGGTGCCATCAGCGAACCCACGCACATGTACGACCCAAAACACTCCCTTCTATTCGGTTGGAAAGAACTCACACGTCATTTCCATTACATGTACCTAATCAGTAAAAACAACCATAAAAAAGGTGTGAAATACCTAACTTTTAAAGAAGGCGTTCGCGAATTCAAAAAACATCAGAAATATTACAATACCATATTAGAGTTTTAGGGCGTTACTCCGCTTTAGCGAGTCGGGTTATCCACACTCGCTTTAATTGGTTGCCTGAGGTTCTCGAAGGCAACCAATTAAGAGCTCAAACAAATGCTACTATCCCTAACGCAAAATTCGTTTTCAGTTGAAAACTATACCTTTTCCAGTCCCTTAGGGACGTTATATAGGTAACAAAAGACTCATCAAGAATCTTCTAAAGTTAGGAGGCTTCAGCCGAACTAGCTAAACAAATAACTACAGTACCATCTACGCAGTCGTCCCTACTCTTCGGAATTAACTTCTCTGTTCGATATCTTTAATTAATTTTTTCTAAAAATTATACATAACAAAAA
>CAZCIV010000381.1:0-2978 GCA_964498595.1 uncultured Flavobacterium sp. | reverse complement strand
AAGTGCTTAAAAATATGGTGGATGCTGGAGTTAATGTCTTCCGAATTAACTTTTCACATGCCGATTATACGGATGTAAAATCCAGAATTGATATGATTAGAGAACTGAACGACGAGTTTGGTTATACTACTTCCATCTTAGCCGATTTACAAGGTCCGAAATTACGTGTAGGCGTAATGAAAGAAGACGTAGTAGTAAGCAAAGGTGATAAAATTACCTTTACAACAGCAGAAGATATCTTAGGAACTGCTGAGCGTGTTTACATGAACTACAAAGAGTTTCCAAAAGACGTAAATCCTGGAGAAAGAATCTTATTAGACGACGGAAAATTAATTTTCGAAGTAACAAAAACAGATAAAAACACTGAAGTTGAAGCGGTAGTGGTTCAAGGTGGCCCTTTAAAATCTAAAAAAGGGGTTAATTTACCTAATACTAAAGTTTCGCTTCCTGCTTTAACGGAAAAAGATATTAGAGATGCCAAATTTGCTATTGAAAATGATGTAGATTGGATTGCTTTATCATTTGTTAGAACACCAAATGACTTAGAAGATTTACAAGATTTGATTGCGGAACATTCGGATCATAAAATCCCAATTATTGCCAAAATTGAAAAGCCAGAAGCTGTTGAAAACATTGATAAAATTGTTGCATTTTGTGATGGTTTGATGGTAGCTCGTGGTGATCTAGGTGTAGAAGTTCCAGCTGAAGAAGTGCCGTTGATTCAGAAAAAATTGATTCACAGAGCAAAAACAGCTCGTATTCCAGTAATTGTGGCAACACAAATGATGGAAACGATGATTACGTCATTAACCCCAACACGTGCTGAAGTAAACGATGTAGCGAACTCGGTAATGGACGGAGCTGATGCGGTTATGTTATCAGGAGAAACTTCAGTAGGAAATTATCCTGTGGAAGTAATTCAAACCATGACACGCATTATTGAAAGTGTGGAAGATTCGCCATTAATTAAAGTGCCGTTATCGCAACCACAAGTAAAAAACCAACGTTATATTACCAAATCGATTTGTTACCACGCTTCTCAAATGGCAGATACCATTAATGCGAAAGCGATTACAACGTTAACCAACTCGGGTTATACGGCGTTCCAAATTTCGGCATGGCGACCAAAATCGCATATTTTGGTATTTACGTCTAACAAACGTATTTTAACGCAATTGAACTTATTATGGGGCGTAAGAGCGTACTTCTATGACAAATTAGTAAGCACAGACGACACCATCGACGATATCAACACGATTTGTAAAGAAAAGAAATACGTAAAAAAAGGTGACATGGTGGTAAACTTAGCCGCAATGCCAATCGTAGCAAAAGGAATGGTAAACACCATGCGTGTTTCTGAAATAGAATAAACTTTGCTTTATAGTTATAAAAAACGAGTGCTACATTACTAGCACTCGTTTTTATTTTTATTTCCTTTGTCATTTTGAGCTCGTCTCAGAATCTTACAATAAAATTAATAAATTAGAAGCTGAAACGAGTTCAGCTTGACAGAAGTAGTAGTTTTACTATTTGGATAACTTTAAGCCGCTATTTTTTCAAACGCAATAAAATTTATAACTTCACCTTTATCGTTGAAAACAGGAAATCCCTTGATGTGACATTTATATAACGAGCCATCTTTACAATAATTTATTACGTTTTTCTCAAAAGGTACTTTGTTTAAAATAGCCTGTCTGATTTCGAAACTTATATTAGAATCTGTTTTTGGACCTTGAAACATTTTTGGTGAGTTTCCAATGACTTCTTGTGCCTCGTAACCATTCATTTTTTTGATGTTTTTACTGGCGAAAACAATCTTTAATTGTGCATCGGTAACCACAATAACGGTTTCTTCTTGTAAACTTTCTTTGTAATCCCAAACCGATTTCCATTGATTTTTATTGGCCATTTGATGCAACAAATTTACATCATGAAGCAACACATTAGTTTGCAACAAATACTGAGAATAAATATCCCAAGACACTAACGGCATTGCTTTTACAGCGCCATTATCATACTGTTTTGCAAACGCAGCATCGTAAACTTTGAATTCCATAACCTTGTAATTTGGAATAAAACTAAAAATAAAAATGAAGCAACAACTTAGAAAATAGAACTTTAACGCTTGTTTAAGTGGGGAAAAGGAAAGAAAAAACCTCCGTTTTGAATTTAAAACGGAGGTCTTTTGGACTGTTTAGTTTGCTGGCACGAGCATCTTGCTCGTGCATGTTTCATGAGCGGGACGCTAGCGCTAGTGGGGAATAAAATTCATCAGTACTTCTTTTATTTAATTAATGTAATTCCAAATGATAAATTCCTATTGATTTTATCTCCAGAGCCTTTTTCTAGAATTTCGTTTATTGGATTTAATATCATTTTTTTATCAAAAATATACTTTATATATGTTTTAGCTGAATAATCTTGAGTTGTATTACTTGTTAATACCGGTCTTAATGTTGATTTTAAATTTGTAATATTTCCTTCGTTATCAATATCACCAATTACTTCTATTGATATAAAAATACCCTCTTTGGAAAACTGAATATTATAATCATTTAAATCAACATCTATACTTTCTTTTTTTGTAGCATCTACAATGAAAGTTTCACTTGAAAATATTTTATTATCTATTTTTTCATCTAATGAATTGTATATGTTTATCCTAAATGCAGTTCTTAAATTAGACTGATTTTCCATGTATTTTTTCTTTTCAAATTTGAAATTTAAATTTGATATAAATGAATCAGAATTTTCATTACTTGGAATTAAAAAAGTAATTATTTCTGATTTCGAAATAACAGGAAAACTTCCATAATGTGATTTTTTTTTAGGAAAATCAATGTATTTAATTATCTTTTTTCCGTTTGTAATATTAACTTCTTTTAATATGACAGCATTAGGTGAGAGAACAATTGTATCTTTTATATCAGAAGCCAAAACAGTTAATTCACTATATCCTAAATGAGAAAATCTTATAG
>CAZCIV010000380.1:0-3014 GCA_964498595.1 uncultured Flavobacterium sp. | reverse complement strand
ATAGCTTCGGTATTAGCACTATAGCGCTCGATTTTTTTAACCCAACGTCTTGGTAGTTTTTTCTCTAAATATGACGAAAATGGTGTTGAAAATTTCACCATAAACGGAGTTGTAAAGGTGGTAATGGCTGAAACGGCAACCACAATTGGATATAAGAAATCGCTCGTTACATTCAACGTCATTCCTAAAGTTGCGATAATGAATGAAAACTCTCCAATTTGCGATAAACTCATTCCAGTTTGAATGGATTGTTTCAACGGTTGTCCCGAAAGCAAAGCTCCAATTGTTGAAGAAAGTGATTGACCTAGAATTACAACCAACGTTAAAATGGCTACAGGAAATCCATATTTCATCAACATTTCAGGATCAATCAACATTCCGACTGATACGAAGAAAACCGCACCAAATAAATCTTTTACAGGTTTTACCAAATGTTCAATGTGTTCCGCTTGTGTGGTTTCGGCAATAATCGAACCCATGATAAACGCACCAAGAGCAGGAGAGAAGCCCACATTTGCTGCAAATAAAACCATTAATAAACACAATGCCAATGAAACAATTAGTAGCATTTCATCGGTTAAAAGGTGTTTGGCTTTTTTTAGTAATGTTGGAATAAAGAAAATTCCGGCTACAAACCATATAGTTAAAAAGAAAACTAATTTTAATACAGATTGTAATAATTCGCCACCCGAAAATTGCTGACTCACCGCAACGGTAGACAATAAAACCATCATTAAAATAGCTAAAATATCTTGTACGATTAAGGCTCCGATTACATTTCCTGCGAATTTTTGTGTTTTTACGCCTAATTCATCAAAGGTTTTTAAGATTATGGTTGTGGAAGAAATGGATAAAATAACACCTAAAAATAAGCTGTTCATTTTGCCCCAATCCATTATTTGTCCTACGAAATAACCCAAAGCTACCATTGAAATGATTTGAGTTAAAGCGGTTATGGAAGCTGTTCCTCCAACTTTCATTAACTTTTTGAAACTAAATTCTAAACCTAAACTGAATAAAAGGAAAATTACACCAATTTCTGCCCAAACGGTAACGCTATTCATGTCTTTAACCGTTGGAAAAAAACCGAATTTATTTCCTGCTAAAAAACCTGCGACCAAGTAACCTAAAACTAATGGTTGTTTTAAGATTCTAAAAATGAGTACCGCAATGGCAGCAGTTACTAAAATTAGTCCTAAATCACTAATTAAATTGGGTAAATGAACAGTAGAGGCAGTAAGAGATATTGGCATACATTTGAATTTTTACTAAAATAGTGAAAAGTGATCGGTTTTCAAAATTTCAATTCTTTATGCACTTAATTTTATTATTTTTTTAACGAATTTAGTTCTTGAAGTGTGTAAAATTTCATTTGGTTTGAAACCACAAATTGACAAATCATTTCTAATGTTTTTACATCTACTTCATATTCATTAGTTGCTTTGTTAACTGGTTTGTGTCCGTAGAAAACGACTATTTTATTGTGTTTTTTTGCGTAATTTAAAACTTTAGTTAAGTAGTTTAAACTAAAATGCTCGTAATTGCTGTCAATTCCAATTCCGTTTGCAAGTCGAGTTCCGTTATAGAAATTGGCGTTATCGGCTACCTTTTTGCCGCCATTTGCAGTTCCTCTTATGATTTCGAAGTGTTTTTGTAATTCGTAGTCTAACGTTTGTGTTTTGGCTCCAAATGGATAGGCAAACGATTTAATTTCGATACCTTCTTTTTTAAACGCTTCAATTAATGGAAAAATTTCAATCGCTAAATATTGCTGTTTGTTGTTTTTCTTAGCGAATTCTTTTGCATTGAGATGACGAAATCCGTGACCTGCAATTTCGTGTCCTTTGGTTTGTAGTTCTTTAAGGTTAGAAATATCAGTAGAAGTAAGTTTTTCAAAATTACTTACGCAAAAAGTCGCTTTCCAATTGTATTTTGCGAGTTGCACATCCGCTTCTTTCCATTCGTTGACGAAGTAATCGTCAAAAGTAATGACAACACCCGCTTTGGAATTTGTAGTTTTGGTTTTAGTAGACGAACAAGAATAAAAGAAAAAACCTATCAGTAAACTAATGGAGATTAATTTTATAATGATAGGCTTTGGCATGTTTAAATGATATAAAATACAGTGTCGATAAAAAACAAAAAACCATTTTGAGTTAATACATTTTCATCATGTAAATCTTCTAAAATAATTCCATAATTTCTATTGATATAATCATAATTTCTTGAGTTTTCAAATCCATTACTCAACATAAATTGCTTTACTAATTCTAAATCTGTTTTATCAGTTGCTTTTACAAATGGTTGTTCTACAACAGCATATAAAATATTTTCATTCTTATAAAAACCTAAAAGTTTATAAGCCGTGTCAGAAAAGAAATAATTATTTAACAATAAATTATTAAGGTAATCAATCCAAGAAGTATAATATATGGAATCGTTTAGCTTGAGAACACTTTTGTCATCTTTTAAATATACTTTCTGTTCTGCACCTTGAGAAATGTAATTTTCAAGATTAATGTTTTCGACCCAAAATTTATTTTGTTCAATAAATTCAATTAAACTCTTTGTTTCTTTTTCTTTGAAGTACTTATCTTCTTTAACCAAATTACTTGTTGCTTCGCTTCTTCTAAGGAAACTAATGACTGTTTGGATAAAATCTCCATGCTTAACTTGGCTCTTTCCTGAAAGGATATGTTGTATTTCATCGTTCACAAGTTTAGATTAAAATGATAATCAAATATAAAGAAAATTTTGAAATTAAATCCCCAAATAATTACTAGGTGTAATTTGCATTAATTCGGCTCTCACTTCTTCTGAAACGTTTAATGTTCCGATGAAATTGTGAATCGCTTCTTTGTTAATTACAGTATTAGTTCTGGTTAAGTCTTTCAAAGCTTCGTATGGATTTGGATAGCCTTCACGGCGTAAAATTGTTTGAATTGCTTCTGCAACAACTGCCCAGTTTTTCTCTAAATCTTCTGCGAATTTGTCTTCGTTTAATAACAATTTGT
>CAZCIV010000379.1:0-3040 GCA_964498595.1 uncultured Flavobacterium sp. | reverse complement strand
GTATAATTCAATTGGTACACAGACGAATTTTCTTTCATTAGTAAAAATCATCAAAAGTGACACTGATTCTTTTAATAGTAAGCTCAATAATTCAGAACTTACTTCTTTTATCTATACCAGGAATATTCTTCCTTCTCTGATTCAAGACTTAATAAATGAGGTGGCAAATGAATTTTTAACCAAATAATTATGAAAAAAATAGTTTTGCTTTTAAGTGCATTGGTCTTACTCTCTTGCGAGAAAGAGGACAATTATATTGAACCTAAAAATAAGATTAGTGCCTGTGGATATGATGATCCGTTAAACCAGTTGCAATGGTTAAATGAAATGGCAAATAAGGCATTAATTGACAATTCAGGAAATTATCAGGGAAGTATATGGATCGTTTCCCTTACGGAAGCTGATTGTATTGTAACTGATATGTCATTAGGCTCTGGTGGCGTTTATCATTATTATTTTGACTGCTCTGGTAAACCTTTTCCAGATGAAGATGGATTAAAAGGAATTGAGGATCTATTAAAGGATTCAAATATGATATTTTCAACTGTACATTAAAAATAAATTTTCAAATTATGAAAAGTAAATTAATTGTCTTAGTACTAACAATTTTATATTTAAATTTCTACTATATAGAACTATCTGTAGCCCAAACAAGGAGCGATGTTTGTACGCCAAAAGGAAATTCTGTGATAGCTTACATTACAACTGAAAACCTGGATAATATGAGGGCTTATTATGACAACTATTATGCTAATGCATATCCAAATGCAGAACAGATTATTACGTATGACGGATACAGTTCGACCCGGAGATTTAATTGTCACGGTTATGCTTGGCATATCTCTGATGGAGGATCTGCGCGATGGATTGGAATGGGAAGCCCATATGATAATAATCCAGAGTATCAATATTGGCAAGATGGTAGTTATTCGGAGGTCTCAGGATACGTACCTTATCCAGGAAAGGTCAATTGGGCATCGGGGGATCACTCTGCAATTACGACAACAGAATCAGGTGTCCTCATCTCTAAATGGAATGAATACCCCTTGATGAAACACGCATGGAACGACTCCCCATATGGAACAAGTAATTTAAAATATTATAAGTTAAATTTCCAAATTAGTGGACCTTCTGTTTTGTGCAACTCTCCTGAAGCGTATAATTTGACAAATACACCAGGAGGAGCTATTACATGGACTAATAGTAATAATACTTCACGAGTATCAAATCAAGGTTCAAATCCTTGTAATTTCAGCTCTGTTTCTAATGGATCAGGTTGGATTAAAGCAAGTTTTACAAGTGGGTGTGGGACAAGTTTTACATTAGATCAAAAAAACATTTGGGTTGGTGGTCCGGAAACTCCGGTAATTGATGGCAGCACCTATATTACCTGCGATAATGAGTTATTTACCGAAGACAATCGCAAAACAGTTACATGGTCGGTTTACGGGCCTATGCAAATTGTGGGGCAAACGTATGGTTACAGGTGCACAATAGAGGGAACCGGCAATGGATATGGCTGGGTTTATGCAACTGCTGCAAACGGATGCGATACAATAACCAGTGAATTGTTTGTGGAAGTTGATTGCGGGTATTTACTTGTTTTTACACCCAACCCTGCCACCGGAGAAACGATTCTGTCCATTGAGTCAACTTCGGAAAAGAAAATTGTTGATGAAACAATTGACTGGGAACTTGAAGTTTACGATCAGGCACAAAACCTGAAACTGAAGAACCCAAAAGCACAAGGTAAAGAATACAGGTTTAATACATCGGGCTGGAAAGAAGGGATTTATGTAGCCCGCGTAAAATACGATGATAAAATTTTAACCGGTAAATTGGTGGTAAAAAAATAACCGGTTTCTGGCTGACTAATAATTCTCCCGGTAACTCCGGGGATACCAGGAGAATTTCAACCGCATTTTTTTACCGAAAACCAGCCCGGAGGCACGGCGAAGGTTTCGGGAACTCCCGAAAGAACAAAACTGACCTCAGGAATGGTTTCGGAAGCTCCCGAAAAGGGAAAACGGACCCCGGCGAAGATTTCGGAAGCTCCCGAAAGGGCAAACCCGGCAAGAAACGGGCTTCGGGAACTCCCGAAAGCGCAAACCCGCAAAAAAGTACTCACCGGGAACTCAAAACCCTTCAAACAGCACTAACAGAAAGCAAATAATTACTATAAGTTCTAACCAATTTAATAAAAAAGCTTATGAAAATTCTGAAATTAAAGTATGACAGGCTCCGCAACGGGGAGCACTTCCAGTTTCAAACCGAATTCAGTGGGTTGGTTGAAAGGTTTTCACCCGTAACCCTTAACATTGAAACCGTTTTTAACGCCTACATGGCTTCGCTCGAAAAGGAATATGTTGCGCTCGACGTGATCCGCAAAAGCGCCAATACCGATAAGATTATTGCTGCCGACGAAAAGCGCGAAGGCACCACCAGCGGGTTGCGCGATACAGTAAAAGGTGCCACCAACCACTTTTCGCCCGCGAAACGCAACGCTGCCAACCGCATAGAAATTGTGATTAACCACTTTGGTAACCTCAACGACATGCCCTACGACGAGCAAACTGCCTCCATCAGAACGATGATTGACAAACTGCATAACGAATACGCCGAAGATGTGGAAATTTTACAACTGGGCGAGTGGCTTACCGAACTTCAGACCAATAACAACGAGTTTGAGGAACTGATGAGCGAACGCTATTCGGAAGGTGCCGGAAAAACCCAGCTAAAAATGAAACAGGTGCGTACCGAGGTTGATGCAGCTTACCGCAAAGTTATCACCCGCATGGAAGCACTTGTTGAGCTAAACGACCCCGAAGTTTACATTCCGTTTATAAACGAGCTGAACATCCGTATCGAAAAATACAACAACATACTTGCACAGCGCAAAGGCAACAACAATAAACCCGGCGGGGAGGATTAATGCCTGAATATTTCATCACAGAGACGCGGAGGCGCAAAGATTTTTAATTTCTCATTTTTAATTTTTCACTTTGCGTCTTCGTGTCTTTTTGTTTAAACTCCTGGCGTT
>CAZCIV010000378.1:0-3064 GCA_964498595.1 uncultured Flavobacterium sp. | reverse complement strand
TATGATGCAAATTATTACAAAGAATTTTGGGCAGCTTATGATGTTCCTAGACATTTATGGCATTTCTCAAAAACAGCTATCGAAAAATTATTCGACAAGCAAAATATGAATCTTGAAGATATTAAACCGATGTGGTTTGATAGTTTTTATGTGTCGCTTTTATCCGAAAAATATAAATCTGGAAAAATGAATTTCATTTCTGGATTTTTTATCGGTTTGATTTCAAATGTGTCAGGATTCTTTAAAAAAGAGTTTTCATCACATATTTATGTGTTAAAAAACAAGTAAAAACCATTTTAAAGCGATTTTAGACACTTTTTTGTTTAATTTGATGTAATTTACTGTCTTTTTTTAGATGCTTTGTCTAATTTAAATTATAAAAGTTGATTTTAATAGCTTTAATCTATCATTTTTTAAAAATCACATAAGAAATTCTTATAATTGAAAAATAAATAAAAAAGCAACAAATTTGTTACTTTACAACTTATTATTACTTTTACGAAAAATTATTAATTACGAATATAGAACCATGAAAAAATTAGTATTGATTTTAGGTGTTGCATTAAGCGTTTTAGCATGTAACAAAAAAGAAACAAGTTCAAAAGATTTTAAAACTGCATATATAGATACAGCTGAATTAATCGAGAAATATGAAAAATTCAAAGATGAAGATGATAAATTCAAAGTAAAATCTGAAGAATTAGGCCGTCCTTTGGAAGCTAAAGTAAGAGCTTTTCAAGCAGATGCTCAAAATTTTCAAAGAAACGCTCAAGCAAAAGGACCACAATGGGCACAACAAATGGGTGCTGCTTTACAACAAAGAGAGCAAGAATTAGGTGTTGAACAAAATGCATTAATTCAACAATTACAACAAGAAGGAGCTGTTTTAAAAGATACTTTAATTAGCGAAGTAAAAAAATTCATCAAAGATTACGGAAAGAAAAAAGGATATGATTATATCTACGGAACAGGTGATGCTGCAACAGTTCTTTACGCTAAAGAGGGTTATGATATCACAAAAGAAGTTTTAAAAGAGCTTAACGATACTTATAAAGCTACTAAGAAAGACGATAAAGTAGCCACTAAAGAAGATGAGAAAAAATAATTGAAAGTCCCGATTTATCGGGACTTTTTTATTTCTAATTCTTTCTATATATTTGTTTTTTAAATTTTTACGCCACATGGAACAAGTATCAGCCGCAGCCAATTACACGCTTCGATTTATCAATCAAACGAATAAATCCATATTCCTTACCGGAAAAGCAGGAACCGGAAAAACCACACTTTTAAAAGAAATTATTGCCACAACACATAAAAATACGGTTGTTGTAGCACCCACAGGAATAGCCGCATTGAATGCAAATGGAGTAACAATTCATTCCATGTTTCAATTACCTTTTGCCGCTTTTATTCCTGATAATAAGCAACTTCCACATTTTTCAGATACTGTAAAATTCGAAAATCGTGATTCACTTGGGCGTCATTTTAAGATGAATAACGTGAAACGTTCTGTTATTCGAAATATGGAATTGTTAGTGATTGATGAAGTATCTATGTTGCGTGCTGATGTGTTGGATGCGATGGATTTTATGATGCGAAAAGTTCGAAGAAACGAACGTCCTTTCGGAGGAGTTCAAGTATTATTTATAGGAGATTTACTACAATTACCGCCCGTGGTTAAAAATGAAGAATGGGAAATGCTCAAGAATTACTATCGAGGCATGTTCTTTTTTCATTCGCATGTAATTCAGCAATTTCCGCCTTTATACATTGAATTAGACAAAATTTTCCGTCAAACCGATGCCGAATTTATTAATGTTTTGAACAATTTGAGACATAATAAAATTACTTCGGAAGATGTGCAATTGCTAAATCGGTTTGTACAACCTGATTTTGATCTGAAGAAAAACAAAGGTTTTATCATTTTAACCACACATAATTCCAAAGCAGATACCATAAACGCTCAGTCTTTAAAAGATTTAGAAGGAAAACAATTCACCTATTCACCAGAAATTACCGGAGATTTTCCCGAAAAAATTTATCCATTAGAAGAACAATTGCAGTTGAAAGTCGGAGCGCAAGTCATGTTTATCAAAAACGATTTGAATTTCGAAAAGCAATTCTTCAACGGAAAAATGGGCGTTATCAGTTCGTTAACCGAAAAAGAAATTTTTGTTCATTTTCCCGAAGAAAATAAAACGATCGAAGTTGAACATTACGAATGGCAAAATATTCGCTATAAAGTCAACGAAAATACTAAAGAAATCGAAGAAGAAGTCATTGGAACATTTGTCCACTACCCTATCAAATTGGCTTGGGCGATTACGGTGCACAAAAGTCAAGGTTTAACATTCGACAAAGCAGCGCTCGATGTTTCGCAAGTTTTTGCACCCGGACAAGCATATGTGGCTTTATCGCGTTTGCGTTCGTTAAAAGGGCTTATTTTGCTTTCTCCGTTGCGTATGAATGGCATTTCGAGTGATGAAGAAGTACTCAATTATGCCGAAAATAAAGCTTCCGAAGAAATTTTACAACATTCGTTAGCTAAAGAAACCTTGATTTTCTGGTTGAATACTTTGCTTAATTCATTTGATTTCAAAGAATTAGGACAAGAATGGCGCAATCATTTGTTCAGTTATAATTCCGAAGCACCAAAATCACCAAAAACAAAGCATAATGACTGGGCAAAAACCCAACATGATAAAATAGCTGAAATTCTCGAACCATCAGGGAAATTCATGTCGCAATTACATAAAATTTTTTCCGATGAAAATTTGGATGTCAATTTCGTAAAAGAAAGATGTGATGCCGCTTATCAGTACTTTTTCAAAACTTTAGATACCGTTGCCGAAGAATTATTGTTGAAAATAGAAGAAGTCAAACGCATTAAAAAAGTAAAAGCGTTTTATGACGAATTATTGGTTTTAGAAGAACTTCAAATCAAAGCGATTTTGCAACTTAAAAAAGCAAAATTACTCACCAATATCATTGTCGAAGGAAAAGAAATTTCAAAGCAAAATTTAATTTCGGAAGACATGAGTACGTACAAAATCAATAAGTTAGT
>CAZCIV010000377.1:0-3067 GCA_964498595.1 uncultured Flavobacterium sp. | reverse complement strand
TTTAGATATTCACCTTTTTTTGATTAGATTTAAAGTTTTATATTTGAAAAAATTAAATCAAAAAGCATGAAAAAGAAAATATATGTTGCGAGCTTATTTAGTACTCTTTTTTTGATGTCGTGCAAAAAAGAAGAAGTTCAACATCCAGTTGAAACAAAAGAACAAGCTAAGCCTTTTTCTGGAGAAGAATGGTTAAAACAAAGAGTAGGTGTGGCTCAACCTCAGCAAACTTTACAACAACAACCAACAGGAAATCAAAATCAAGCCCAAGCAGCCCCAAATATTAATCCTCCTCATGGTCAACCTGGTCATAGATGTGATATAGCGGTTGGAGCTCCATTGAATTCGAAATCTGCTGCAAACAGTCAGCCACAAACAAAGCAAATAACCACCACTTCAACTCCACAACAACAAGCTGTTACCACTGCACCAGCGCAACAACAAGTGGTTAAGCAAGTAAATACAAAAGAATCGGTTTCAACAACAACTATAACACCTCCAGGTATGAATCCTCCACATGGTCAGCCAGGTCACAGATGTGATGTTGCTGTAGGAGCACCGTTACCTAAAGAATAAATTATTTTTGAAGTAGTTTTTGATTTACAGTTCCTGAAGCAATCCAAGAAGAAATTACTCCCAAAATAAGTATGGTTATGATTACTATAGCCATGTTTTCCCATTCAAAAAGAACAGGGTAAGGCATGGTGGGAGTAATCATAATAAAAGAATAGTGTTGTTGTAATAATATGATTCCTATTGCAACAACAAGGCCAATAGATAGACCAAATAAAGTTATCAGAATCCCTTGGGTATAAAATATGGAACGTATTGAATATTGAGTTAATCCTACATTGTACAATGTTTTTAGATTATCTCTTTTATCAATGATTATCATAACGATGGATCCAGCTAAACAAAAAAGAGTCAGTATAACCACTAGTGTACAAAACAGATAAATAAATAAATTTTCAGATTGCAGCATCTTGTATAATGATTCATTCAGTTGCGCTCTGTTTTTTATCTTGATTTTACTTCCAAATATGGTGTTTAATTCCTCGCGAATGATTTTTTCATCTGCATTAGGTTTTAATTTTATTTCGATGTGAGTAAATTCATCGTTCTTTAGATTTAAAAATTGTTGAGCTAATTCTACTGTACAAAAAACATATTTACCATTCAAATCTTCATTTATAAAGTAAATGCCCGATGGAAACAATAAGGCTTTACTAAAAGCATTGTTTAAATTTTCAAAATCGCCTTTCCCAGGTTTGGGAGCATAGGCCTCAAGTGTATGATTGTAATCAGACAATCCCAATCCTAATTTCCGGCTGATTTCTGCCCCTACTACAACTTGTTCAGAATTGGTATCAAACCATTCACCAGCAAATAAGTAATTACTAAAATTGGTTACCTGATTATAATTTTTGTCAACTCCTTTAAGATGTGCTACAAGTTCTTTGTTGTCGTATAAAAAATAAACCCGTTCTTGAATGATTTTGCTGTACGAACTTATTTGACTACTACTTTGTAGTTTTTTTTCCTGAATAGAGTCAATTAAAAAAGTTTTCCCATTAGTAGTTTCAATTTGAATGTCAGGATCTGAAATATTTGCAAAATTGAGTGTGAATTCTTTTAATCCGCTAAAAACGGATAAAAACACAAAAAGAGCCATTGTACTCGCAATAATTCCAACGGAAGCAATAGTTGTTATGATATTAATTGCTTTGTTCTTACTGAAAGTAACAGCATAACGCTTGGCTATGTAAAAGGGAAAGTTCAAATTACGATTTCTTTCTTTTGTCTAGTAGATCTCTATTAACTATGGGGTTTTCTTCACCAGTTAATGCTTTGTCTATTTTTTCAATATAATCTAAACTATCATCAATATAGAAGATTAGATTAGGAACCTTTCTAAGTTGGTTTTTAACTCTCAAGGCTAAATCATGCTTAATTAACGGGGAGTTGCTTTTGATAGCTTCTAAAATTTCTGACCCTTTCTCAGATGGAAAAATGCTTAAATGCACTTTTGCAATAGACAAATCCGAAGTTACGTTTACTTTTGAAACCGAAATTACCAGATTATTAATATTGTTTTTGCGAATTTCGCCCTGTAAAATCGAAACTAAGTCGTTTTGTAAAAGTGCTCCTATTTTTTTTTGTCTGTTTGTCTCCATGGGGCAAAAATACAAAAAAATCAACAAGCATAATCTATTTGTAATAATTAGGTTAATTTAGCTTTTAAAAGAAGCTTTTCTTAATTTTGTAAAAAATAAATATAATGAGAAAAATCGAACACATAGGCATAGCCGTAAAGAATTTAAATGAATCCAATTTGCTTTTTACTAAGTTATTTGGTCAGCCACCCTATAAAGAAGAAGAGGTAGCGAACGAAGGGGTAAAAACTTCATTTTTTATGAACGGCCCTAATAAAATAGAATTGCTTGAAGCTACAAATCCAGAAAGTCCTATTGCTAAGTTTTTAGAAAAAAAAGGAGAAGGAATCCATCATATAGCTTTTGATGTAGAGGATATCATTTCAGAAATTAAACGACTTAAAGACGAAGGATTTGTGGTTTTAAATGAAACTCCTAAAAAAGGTGCTGATAATAAATGGGTTGCGTTTTTGCATCCTAAAGGCACAAACGGAGTTTTAGTTGAGCTTTGCCAAGAAATTAAATAAAGTTAAAAAAAATCTTGCGTGCCATTAAAATTAGTCTTAATATTGCACTCCTAAAATGGTCCTATAGCTCAGTTGGTTAGAGCACCTGACTCATAATCAGGTTCTTATTAGAAGGAAAGTTTGTCAAAAACTCACATAAATAAAGGCTTCACAGAGATGTGAAGCTTTTTCTTTTTTTACTAGGTCAAACATAGGTCAAACAAATCCCAAAAAGTACTATTTTTATCTTTTAAAAAAAGAATTTATGTCGAAGCATTTAGAATTTTTTACGGACTTAGTTTTTAATAGAGAAGATTTAAATTTAGATACAGATTTTTTAGGTAACGAAGAGTTAAAGGCTAAAGGTTTTGTTTTAGTTCCATTTGGAGATGAACAAGTTTATTGGGC
>CAZCIV010000376.1:0-3098 GCA_964498595.1 uncultured Flavobacterium sp. | reverse complement strand
AGTAGCACATAAAGAATTTTTGGATATGGATTTTTCGTTTCTTAGAAAAGAAAATACGATATTATACGACGTAAAAGGAGTTTTGGTGAAAAGTGATAATAGGCTATAAATTAATATAAAATTAAAAGTAAATAGTTATTAATAAATCAAAGCTAATACAATTTAAATGCAAACAAAACACTTAATCATTTTCGGAACAAGGCCAGAAGCGATAAAAATGGCTCCTTTAGTCCAAGAATTTATAAAGCATTCTGAATTTGAAACCAAAGTTTGTGTTACGGCACAACACCGCGAAATGTTGGATCAGGTATTAGATTTTTTTCAAATCACACCCGATTATGATTTAAATTTAATGAAGCCGAATCAGAATTTATATTCATTAACTGCGGATATTATTACGGAGTTAAAACCTATTTTAGAAGAGTTTCAACCGGATTATGTATATGTACATGGAGATACGTCTACTACGATGGCTGCGAGTATTGCTTCGTTTTATTCAGGTGCTAAAGTATGTCATGTCGAAGCGGGTTTGCGTACCCACAACAAACGTTCGCCATTCCCTGAAGAAATTAACCGTCAAGTAGCAGGACGTATTTGTGATTATCATTTTGCACCAACCGAAAAATCAAAAGCGAATTTATTAGCAGAGAATATCAAAGAGCAAGATATTTTAGTAACGGGCAATACCGTAATCGATGCTTTATTAGATAGCTCGAATCGTGTTCAAGAAATTAAAAACGAAGAAATTGATTATCTTAAAACAATTGTCAATCCAAATCAACGCTTAATTTTGGTAACAGGGCACCGAAGAGAAAATCATGGCCAAGGTTTTATCAATATTTGCAAAGCCTTAAAAGAGATTGCATTAACACATCCTGATGTGCAGATTATTTATCCAGTGCATTTAAATCCCAATGTACAAAAACCAGTGCACGAAATTTTATCAGGTATTGATAATATACAATTAATCAACCCATTAGCGTATCCAGCATTTGTATGGTTAATGACACAATCGTATATGATTATAACCGATTCGGGTGGGGTACAAGAGGAAGCACCATCTTTAGGAAAACCGGTTTTAGTGATGCGAGATACAACCGAACGTCCAGAAGCGGTAGAGGCAGGTACTGTAATTTTAGTTGGTACGGATAAAGAAAAAATAGTTGCAGAAGCTAACGATTTATTAACGAATAACGTACGCTATCTGTCTATGAGTGCTTTACACAATCCGTATGGTGATGGTAAAGCTTGTGAACGAATTGCAGCATACATTAAAAATTTAAACTAATTAATTTATATAGAATATTAAAGAATGAAACCAAAAGTAGTTACAATAGGATTAGGATATATCGGATTACCAACATCAGCCTTGATTGCGAATAATCAAATCCTAGTGCATGGAGTCGATATTTCGCAACATGTGGTAGATACTATTAATGCAGGTAAAATTCATATTGTAGAACCAGATTTAGACCAAGCAGTAGCAAAGGCTGTGGAAAAAGGTTTTTTACGTGCAGCAACTAAGCCTGTTGTAGCAGATACGTATTTAGTTGTTGTTCCTACTCCATTTAAAGGGAATCACGAACCAGATATTTCTTATGTACAAGCAGCGACAGAAGGAATCATTCCGTTATTAAAAGAAGGTGATTTATACATTATCGAATCTACTTCTCCAATTGGTACAACAGAGAAAATGATGGAGTTGATTTACACTAAACGACCAGAATTAAAAGATAAAATCTATTTAGCTTATTGTCCAGAACGTGTATTACCAGGTAACGTCATGTACGAATTAGTACACAACGACCGTGTAATTGGTGGGGTAAACGAGGCATCTACAGCAAAAGCTTTAGCTTTTTACAGCCAATTTGTACAAGGAGAATTACATCCAACCAATGCACGTACAGCAGAGATGTGTAAATTGACCGAGAATGCATCTCGCGATTCACAAATTGCATTTGCGAACGAATTATCGTTAATCTGTGATAAAGCAGGAATTAATGTATGGGAACTAATTAATTTAGCAAATAAACACCCTCGTGTTAATATCTTACAACCAGGTTGTGGAGTAGGTGGACATTGTATTGCAGTTGATCCCTATTTCTTAACAGCAGATTACCCGATGGAGTCACGTATGATTGCACAAGCACGCGAAACGAATAACTATAAATCGTTTTGGTGTGCAGAAAAGATTAAAAATACACGTTTAGCATTTGAATTACAATATGGACGTCAGCCTTCAATTGCTTTAATGGGATTGGCATTTAAACCGAATATTGACGACTTAAGAGAATCTCCTGCTATACATATTGTAGAACGTGTATTGCAAGATGCAGGTGATGCTGATTTGTACATAGTAGAGCCTAATGTAGAAGACCACAAAGTATTTAAGCTAACTCATTACCGTACAGCGGTAGAGAAGGCTGATATTGTGGCGTTATTGGTAGCACACGATGAGTTTAAAGAGCTAAAGTTTAATAAAAATCAAGTTGTGCTTGATTTTTGTGGAGTTATTAAATAGTTATGAAAATAATTCAATTAATACCAACATTAAATAGAGGTGGAGCTGAAAAATTAGCTGTAAATCTTGCGAATGGTTTAGCAAATGATAATGATGTTATTTTTATAACGTTATTTGATGAAAAGGATTGGCTAAAAAATAATTTTAAAAATGAATTAAATGAAAATATAAGATTTATTTCATTAGGAAAAAAGAAAGGATTTGATTTGAAAGTGATCTTTAGATTATTTTCTACTATAAATGAATTAAAACCTCAAATACTTCACAATCATTTAGCAAGTTTTAATTATTTGATTTTTTCAATTTTGTACTTTCGAAAAAAAATTAAATTTTTTCATACTATACATAATGATTCGTATAAAGAGAATAATACGTTTTTTACTTATGTAACAAGAAAATTTTTATATAAAAAAAAATATATAAAACCGATTACTATTTCTAATCAGTCGAAAAAAAGTTTTTATAATCAATTTAATTTAGATTCAGAATTAATATTCAATGCCATAGATAAGCCTATAGTTAATTTTGATAATAATATTGATAGTTTTTTTGGAAGTTTACGAGAAAAATACAATAA
>CAZCIV010000375.1:0-3109 GCA_964498595.1 uncultured Flavobacterium sp. | reverse complement strand
CAGCTCGTCGGGCTCATAACCCGAAGGTCACAGGTTCGAGTCCTGTTCCCGCTACAAAGAAGCTTCACAGAAATGTGGAGCTTTTTTTTTGAATTATTTGAAATAATGCTTGCTTAAATTAATTCTTAGTTAGTTTTAAAAATAGGACTTGATTTTATTAGTATTTCATTTTTATAAAGTTTTAGCTTAGTCACGCTATGGAACTTTTCATAAAACCTTATTTATTTTAGTTTTTTTAACTTTTTTTCGAAACATGATTTTTATCATATTAAAGGATGTTTTTGTCCTTTAATTTTGACCTTTAAAATGATAGTAACGAAACTATTATTGAAACCAATATTTAAAACTAATTTTTCTACCATGAGTAATTTTATTAAAAAAGTTCTTGTATTGTGTGTGGCTTGTGCAGCAAGTATTGCATGTAAACAGAACGGTGACTCAACAACCAACTATGCCGATATTTCTGTTGGTGATGAAATGATTGCAGAATTAACAGCGCCTCCATTTGTACCAAAACCTGTTGGAGATCGTCCTGCTAAAAAATTAATTGTAAACATGGAAATTAAAGAAATCGAAGGTGAAATGGCCGACGGTGTTAAGTATGTTTACTGGACTTTTGGAGGTAGTGTTCCAGGAAGTTTTATTAGAACTAGAGTAGGTGATGAAGTTCAATTTACTTTGAAAAATCACCCAGACAACAAATTGCCTCACAACATCGATTTACATGCCGTTACAGGTCCAGGTGGTGGAGCTGCTTCTTCTCTAGTAGCGCCAGGACATGAAAAAACTTTTAATTTTAAATGTATCAACCCAGGATTATATGTGTACCACTGTGCTACAGCTCCTGTGGGGATGCACATTGCAAACGGAATGTACGGTTTAATTTTGGTAGAGCCAGAAGGTGGTTTGCCTCCAGTTGATAAAGAATACTACGTAATGCAAGGTGATTTTTATACCAAAGGAAAATACGGAGAACCAGGAATGCAACCTTTCGATATGACAAAAGCCGTTGATGAACATGCAGATTATGTTGTGTTTAATGGGAAAGTAGGAGCTCTTACAGGGGAAGGTGCTTTAACGGCAAAAGTAGGAGAAACCGTCAGAATTTACATGGGTAACGGTGGGCCAAATTTAGTTTCTTCCTTCCACGTTATTGGAGAGATTTTCGATAAAGTTCACATCGAAGGAGGTGATATGATCAATGAAAATGTTCAAACTACGTTGATTCCAGCTGGAGGTTCTGCAATTGTAGAATTTAAAGTAGATGTTCCAGGAACTTTCATTTTAGTGGATCACTCAATCTTCAGAGCGTTCAATAAAGGAGCATTGGGAATGTTAAAAGTAGAAGGTGCTGAGAATGCTAAAATTTATTCAGGTACAACCCAAGAAGGAATTTATCACCCAGAAGGTGGAACTATTCAAAACATGCCAAAAACGGGTAATGGTAAAGAAGTAGTGGTAAATAAAACGTTAGACCAACAAATAGCAGATGGTAAAAATATTTATGGAAGAACTTGTTTCGCTTGTCACCAATCAGAAGGTCAAGGTATTCCAGCTGCCTTCCCTCCACTTGCTAAATCCGATTACTTAAACGCCGATCCAAATAGAGCCATTAATGCAGTTCTTCACGGATTAAGTGGTGAAATAACGGTAAATGGTAAAAAATACAATTCGGTGATGACGAGTCAAAACCTTACCGATCAAGAGATTTCTGATGTTTTAACATACATCTATAACAGTTGGGGTAACAATAAAACTAAAGTAACCCCAGAAATGGTAAAAACACAAAGAGCTAAACCAGCGCCTAAAGTAAAAGATATGCACGAATAATAATCAAATAAATATAGTTAACAAAAATGAAAAAAATAGTATTGAGTGCCATCGCACTTATCGTAACCGGAACTTTAATCAGTTTTAAATTACCAACAACCAAAACATCTGAAGTAGTTGCATTTCAGGATGGAAATAAAGGAAAAGCAATTTACAATAAAACATGTGTAGCTTGTCATCAAGCAAACGGACAAGGTATTCCAAATGCATTTCCACCTTTAGCCAAATCCGATTACTTAAATAAAGATGTAAATAGAGCTATTAAAGTGGTATTAAACGGATTAAACGGACCTATTACTGTTAATGGAAAAAAATACAATAGTGCTATGACAAGCCAGGGATTAAGCGACCAACAAGTGGCGGATGTACTGACTTATGTTTACAGCAGTTGGGGAAATAACAATACAAAAGTTACTCCCGCTATGGTAAAAGCACAAAGAGGTAAAAAATAATAATAAACTATAAACAAACTGAAGAATGGAAGCTCAATTTATGAAACGATTTCACTACTGCCTAATTTTATTATCTTGGGTTTCCATTTCTTTTTCTCAGGTGCCCGAAGATATGGTAACCATTGGAGCAGGGAGTTACGTTCCGTTATATGGAACAACAGATAAGAAACCAGTGAACATCAAATCTTTTTTGTTAGATGTATATCCGGTTACGAATCAACAATATTTAGAATTTTTGAAAAAAAATCCAAATTACCGAAAATCAAAAATCAAACGCCTTTTTGCTAATACAACTTATTTATCAGAATGGAGTGGTGATTTAAGTTTCGGACAATTAAATGCAAATGCACCTGTAACTAATATTTCTTGGTTTGCTGCGAAAGAATATTGCGAATGTCAAGGTAAAAGATTAGCCACTTTAGATGAATGGGAATATGTAGCCATGGCCGATGAAAAAAGAAAAGACGCTCGTTCAAGAGAAGAATTCAACAAATACATCTTGAGTTGGTACGAAAAAAACAAAACCTATAACAATTCCGTAGGAAAAACATTCAAGAATTACTGGGGCGTTTACGATATGCACGGATTAGTTTGGGAATGGACTTTCGATTTCAACAGCATTTTTTTATCAGGAGAATCTAGAAAAGATAAAGATACCGATAAAGATTTGTTCTGCGGAAGCGGTTCAGTTAACGCCACCGATTTAATGAATTATGCCGCTTTTATGCGTTACGCTTTCAGAGGCAGTATAAAAGCAAACTACACTACAAAAAATTTAGGTTTCCGATGTGCCAAAAACATCGCTAATTGAGTTTTCAATTAAAAAA
>CAZCIV010000374.1:0-3111 GCA_964498595.1 uncultured Flavobacterium sp. | reverse complement strand
GTCTCTATCTGTCATTGTCTATATGTTGTGTTGTTTTAAGCTGACTGCTAACGTTTCGCAGCTTGCAGAAGTGGCGGATTAAGGAAGCATAAACTTTCGATTAAACACTGACTTTTCAAGTACAAAACCAACTTTAAATAAATCCCAAAACCCGCCATTTTTGCAAACTGCTGTTAACTGAAGCCCTAATATTTATTTATTTTTTTTTTCGAACACGTTTTATTGATTATCATATTTCTCAAATTTATATTTCCTCTTTTTTTTACAATTTTATCAATCGTGTGATTTGTTGGGCTTGATTTGTTTTTACTTTTAATAAATACATACCACTAGCTTCTTTTGAAATGTCAATGTAAAAGTCATTTTTGTTACTAACTTGCTTGTTAAGAACTAATTTGCCAGTTATATCGTAAACTTCTAATTCTAAAGCCAACATATTGGTGTTTTCAAATACTATTTGATAAACCCCATACGACGGGTTTGGAAAAACACTAAATAAATTGTTTTTAAAATTTTCAATAATTGATAAATTAGGTAGCATATCCAATTTGAAAACAAATAAATCCCGAGTTCCTGCATTTCCAGTTTGGAAAGCTCCTGTTGAAGTATATAAATCGGTAGACCAGGTTAAACCTGTTAAATATGCATTGGCAGAGCTATCAAGTGCTAGAGAAAGTCCAACATCATTATTATTGCCTCCAATATAAGAAGAATATAATAAAGCACTGCCTGTAGCATTGAGTTTACTTGCAAATACATCACGCCCAGCAGCTTTCGTTGTTTGAAAAGCTCCAGCTGTAATGTCGAAATTTGTTGATTCAGTACGTCCAGTAATATATGCGTTTTCATTAGAATCTACTGAAATTGAATAAGAAGTATCATCTCCATTTCCTCCTAGATAAGTCGAATAAATTATTGCATTACCCAAAGCATTAATTTTGGTTACGAATGCGTCAGTCCAGCCTCCTTCATGATTGTTTTGAAAAGCAGTAGGACTAACTATAAAATTTGAAGATTCAGTATCACCAGTAATATATGCGTTATTAGAAGAATCAAGAGCAATATCGAAACCTGCATCAGCACCACTACCACCAATAAAAGTTGAATAGATTAATGCCGTACCTAAAGAGTTTAACTTAACAACAATAGCATCACTACCGCCACCGATTGTGGATTGAAATGCTCCAGGTGTTGTGATGAAGCCAAAATGAGCCCAACCTGTAATATAGGCATTACCCGCATTGTCTAAAGCAATTGATTGACCATATTCATTGTTAAAAGACCCAATATATGTTGAATAGATTAAAGTATTGCCTGCTTCATTTAGTTTGCATACAAAAATATCTTCAAGTCCATTATATACATTTTGAAAAGCCCCAATACTAGTTACAAAATTATTTGAATTAGTATTACCTGTGATGTAAGCATTATTGGAAGTATCAATAGCAATAGCCCGACTGTAATCTCCGTTATTACCTCCAATATAAGTAGAATAAATTAGAGCTGTCCCAGAAGCATTTAACTTGGTAATGAATCCGTCTACACCTCCATTGTTTATTGTCTGAAACGCACCTGCTGTGGTAATGTAGTTAGTGGATGAAGTATACCCAGTAATATATAAATTATTGTTAGCATCAACAGCGCTAGAAACTGCAAAATCACTGCCACTTCCTCCAATGTATGTTGAATATATCAAGTCTGTACCCCCAGCATTTAGTTTACTCACAAAAATATCCCAGTCGCCAGCTCTTGAGGTTTGAAAAGCACCCGCAGTAATATCGAAATTTGATGAATAGGTAAAACCACTAACATAGACATTATTTGAATCATCTACAGCAATCGAATAAGCTTCATCATAATGGCTTCCCCCAATATAAGTAGCGTATATAAGAGGATCAATAATCAAGGTTTGGCTTTTGTTGTAAGTTTCTAAATCAAATGACCAGTTACCACTTTTATTTGTAAAGTTTCCTTCTACCTTTCTCTTATCTTCTTGTTGATAGCAATACAAATTTGCGTTTTGTATTTCACCAAATAAAGTAGTAAGAACCAGTTCGCCTTTAGTATTCAAATAGGTTTTATCGCTACCAACTATATTAATTTGTATTTGGTTTGCATCTGCCCAAGGATGTACAATGAAATCGTATTTTAAAAAGTTATTTTCAAAATAATATCTAATGTCTATGCCATCATAAATATCTTTAACAATTACTTGACCATATAAAGCAACATTTGTGGTGTATTTGTTTTGATCATTACCAACAAGAAAGTTTTTATAAGCACTTTTTCGCATTTCGCCTTTTGCAACTACTCTAGAATTACAGTTAACTAGATCATAATTAACTCGCTGTCCAAAGCACTTGTAATCTATAATCTCTAATTTGCTACAGTCATCTATTTTAGGTACGTTTTCCTTATTTATTTCTTTTTTATAAAATTCCAACTGTATGCCTTTTGTTGTTATCCAAGTATTTAAACCACTCATTTGAGTTAAGTAAAGCACTTCGTTGGGCCATTGTCCTTTGTTTTCAATAAAATACTGCTGATTTAGATTATTTAGCTTTTGTTTAGCATCAGTATTTAGATTGTTAGCTTGTCCATGTATAGTTACTATTTTAAATAATAAAAGAGCAAAAATTATAAGTAGATTTTTTTTCATAAAATTAATACTAAGTTATTTAAAATTAAAAAAATGATTCTAATTAGAAAAATATTTTAAAATAATTTACAATTAATAAATAGAAACTTGATTTTATAATTATTTTATTTTCGTCCTGTGTAGCTCAAGGGTTTCAGTTAACGGTTCTCGGCTTTGCGAGGGAGCGGCTTTTAGCACTAAACCTCAAACGAAGCACGAATGTTCAAATATACGAAAAAGTTTCAAACGAAGCACTTCGCCCGCTCTCTTGCAAAACCGTTGTTGGCAGCTGGGCTATTTTCCGCTTTTCCGTCTGTTGTCGTCTTTGCATAACATTTGACAGTTGTCAGCCGATGTTTTACCGCCTAAATGCCAAGGTGTAATGTGGTCGCCCTCCATTTGTTCTATTTCATAACGTTCTGTGCAAACAGGACAAATTCCTTTTTGTCGTTCGTATGCTTCACGTTTTTGAT
>CAZCIV010000373.1:0-3115 GCA_964498595.1 uncultured Flavobacterium sp. | reverse complement strand
AACCTTTATCAATTACTTACACAATCGATACAACATGTCAAAAAGTTATAAAGAAATCATGAACCAAATCACCACTTTCATCTTCGATGTGGATGGAGTGTTAACCGACGGAACTATTCACGTAACCCCAACAGGTGAAATGCTTCGTAATATGAACATTAGAGATGGCTATGCGATGAAAGCCGCTGTAGAAAATGGCTACACCGTTTGTATTATTTCGGGAGGAAGCAATGAAGGGGTTCGCGTTCGTTTACGAAATTTAGGAATTACTGATATTCACTTAGGCGTACCTAATAAAGTAGAAACCTTCAAAGAATTTACGGATATATACAATATCCAACCTGAAAATGTGTTATACATGGGAGATGATATTCCAGATTATCATGTAATGCAATTAGTAGGTTTACCAACGTGTCCGCAAAATGCAGTACCAGAAATCAAAGGAATTTCAAAATATGTGTCCCATGTAGAAGGTGGAAAAGGAGCCGTTCGTGATGTCATCGAACAAGTAATGAAAGTACAAGGCAAATGGATGGAGCATTTTGATGCCAAGTTTGATTAATGATAAGTAATAAGTGGTCAGTGTGGAGTGGCCAGTTGAATAAATTGTATATAGACTATTAATACTTTAAAATGATTTATCAAGATTTATTAGCCTACAAAAAAGGATTTGAAGTTGCAATGGAGATTTTTGAAGTTTCAAAATCGTTTCCAAAAGAAGAAACCTATTCACTTACTGACCAAATTAGACGATCATCTCGAAGTGTTTGTGCAAATATTGCTGAATCATACAGGAAAAGAGTTTACCCAAAACACTTTCATAGTAAATTAACAGATAGTGATGCCGAAAACTCAGAAACACAAACTTGGTTAGAATTTGCATTCGCTTGTAAATACATTAATGAAAACACTTTTATCGAATTAACCGAGAAGAATAAAGAAGTCGGAAAACTGATAAATTATATGTTATTAAATCCAGCAAAATTCGGTGTAAAAACTGAATACTGAACACCGAACACTGAATACTGAACACTGAAAACTGAATACTGAACACTGAAAACTGAATACTGAAACATGAAATACTTAAAATTAATTCGATACCAAAATTTATTAATGCTTGCTTTCATGCAATTGGTATTTCGTTACTTATTTTTAGCACAATCGTATGTAGACTTAGCCTTAACCGATATTAATTACATTTTGTTAGTCATTGCAACGGTTTGTATTGCCGCAGGTGGCTATGTCATCAATAATATCATGGATCAAGATACTGATGAAATTGCAAAACCACAAAACCGCGTAGTTGGGGTTTCTATTTCGGAAACGGTGGCGTATAATTGGTACATTGGGTTAACCATTGTTGGCGTTGGAATTGGATTTTATTTATCGAATGTCATTTACAAACCTACTTTTGCTTCGATGTTTATTTTGGTGGCAACTTTACTTTACATGTATGCAACAAGTTTCAAACAAATTCCTGTTCTAGGCAATGTTGTAGTGGCCTTAATGCTTTCTACAAGTATTATCATCATTGGACTATTTGATATTTTACCAGCAATTGATGTGGATAATCGTTTCCGAATGAAAGAAGCTTTTGAAATTTTAATGCATTATGCCATTTTTGCTTTTATCATCAATTTGATACGTGAAATCGTTAAGGACATGGAAGATATGGATGGCGATTATCTATCAGGAATTAATTCCTTACCTATCGCTATCGGAGTTCAAAAAACAAAGATAATTGTTGGAGTTTTAACCGTAATTTCAATTGGAATTTTAGCTTACTATGTAAATTCTAATTTATTCGAATTGGATTATGTGGTGTATTATGCGATAATTTTAATCGTTGGACCACTAATTTATTTCGGAGTTAAATTATTGAATGCTGCAACGAAAAAAGAATATCATCACTTGAGTTTGGTTTTGAAAATCATTTTATTTTTCGGAATTTTATCGGTAGCGGTAATTGTTTTCAATTTAAAATTAGCCAATGCTTAAAGAAAAACTCAATAAAATCAATATTATTTTAGCTTCGGGTTCGCCAAGAAGACAGCAGTTTTTTAAGGAAATGGATTTGCATTACACTATTCGCCTAAAGGAAATTGAAGAAATCTATCCCGAACATTTGCAAGCGGAAGAAATTACCAATTTTTTAGCCGAATTAAAAGCAAATGCCTTCGAAAACGAACTAATAGAAAACGATGTTTTAGTTACGAGTGACACAATCGTTTGGTTAAACGGGAGAGCGTTGGGCAAACCAAAAGATTATGACGATGCCTTTAAAATGTTGCAACAATTGGCTAATCAAACGCACGAAGTAATTACATCTGTTTGCTTAAAATCTATTGATAAAAAGGATGTTTTCCATTGTGTTACCAAAGTTAGTTTTGCAAATTTATCTGATGAAGCAATCAGATATTATCTTGATAATTACCAACCTTTTGATAAAGCCGGAAGCTACGGAATTCAAGATTGGATTGGTTTAATCGGAATTTCAAAAATTGAAGGTTCGTATACGAATGTGGTAGGATTACCAACAGAAATGTTATTTCAAAAATTAATGAATTATGCTTAAATTTATTGATAATCCTTATTTACACGAAGAAATTGCAACAATGATAGTTATTCTATTGTATGTAATCTTTCGAGTTAGTATTGCAAAAATTGTCAAACGATTTGCCCGATTGAATGAAGTTTTAGAACATCGAACAAATTTGATTATCAAATACATAAATTTACTTCTTGGAATTTTAGCTTTGATTTCTGTAACAATTATTTGGGGAGTTAAGAAAGACCAAATTTTACTTTTTATTTCATCTGTTTTTGCAGTTGTTGGTGTAGCTTCGTTTGCACAATGGTCCATTTTGAGTAATATTACTGCTGGAATTATTTTGTTCTTTTCATATCCTTTTAAAATTGGAGACAGAATTAAAATCCATGACAAAGATTTTCCAATCGAAGGGGAAATTGACGATATCAAAGCTTTTTATGTCATTTTAAAGTCTTCTGATGGCGAAATGATTACTTATCCAAATAATCTATTAATGCAAAAAGGAATTTCAGTTGTAAATAAGCCTTTAGAAGAAAAAGAATTTTTTGATTAAAATATAATAGT
>CAZCIV010000372.1:0-3116 GCA_964498595.1 uncultured Flavobacterium sp. | reverse complement strand
GGGAGGAACTGCTCAAAAATTATCTCTCAACGAGTTACATACAATGGCAAGCTACAAAAATTGGGAAACTACAAATAAATTTTTAATTAGCAAAGGTTGGGATTATTATGATTCTTCTGAAAGTGATGGTATTGGTTATAATACAATTTCCTGGGCGCATGGAAGAAACCTATATGACAATGCAAAAGCTAAAGGATAGTTTTATGTTTATAATTATGAGGGGTTACCAAATAAGATTATGTATCGTTTTAGGCAAAAGGAGTTTTATAATACGATAATTCAACAAGTTTCTTCAAATGGTTATAAATTAACAGATGAGGAAATATTAGATAATCGTGTTGTAGCATCCTATGAGAATAAGTTATTCTATTTAAAGATAGCTTATAATCGTGAAGAGGATAGTGATAATGATGATGATTATTATTATGGTGGCTCCAATAAAAAAACTTACACAGTTTATGAAGTAAGCATTTATAAAAAGGGAGGAGTGTATGATCCTAATAATGGATTTAAAAAGGATTATGATGAGTATGGAAATGTTATTTCAACTTACAATTTAAAAGATGGGAAAATAGAGGGTTTATTGACAAATTACGATTCTATTGGAAGAGTTAAAAGAACAGCAAATTTTAAACTGGGGAATTTAGAAGGACCTTCTGTTGAAAATTTTTATCTTGCTATTCTACAAAATTTTAAAGGCTAAAGAAAACTATTGTTTCTTTAGCCTTTATTTTTTACCATCTAATATCTTTTATTTTCATTCGGTAGTTATCACAATCTCTACAGGTATATTTAGATTGCCAAGTTAGTGTGAATTCATGAATTCCTTGATTGTGTCCAAAACTTGAGGTGTTGAAATCGTAAGAGTATCCAAATTTAAATTCGCCTACACGTAAAGTAACAAATGGGTTTAAAGAGGTTACTAAGTGACTATTCGTATTTCTACCCTCAGGATTGGTGGCTGCAATAAGACCAACTGAGATCATATTCATTTCTAGAGATGTTCCAATATCTAATCGATTGAACTGAGATTGTCTCATGTAGTTGAATGATAATAAGAAATCAGAATCGGGAGGTAGAAAGGAGTAGGGCGTATCGTTTAGCGTAAAATAATATCCTCCGTGTACCGATAGAAATAAATCAAGAGGTACATTTCCATTTTCTACAAAAGAAATGTCGGGACGTGATAAATGTTTTAAAGTAGCTCCAAACCAAGCATTTTCTTGATCTACCAAGACTCCAAATGAAAAATCAGCAAAGTTTATTTTGCTGTTATAGGACAAGTAGCCTGGGTCGATACTTGGACCCGAAATACTTCCATCGTTGATGTTAATTTGGTCTTCTAAAAGTAAGTTGCTAAAATTAAAATCTTTTCTTCCAAAACCTCCTTCTAAGCCTAATCTCAAACGCCAGTTATAATTCAGTTCGATCAGATAGGAAACCGCTCCATTCAACTGAAAATAATTATAATTAGTAAAGGTTTCTTTTTGATTTAAAACTGTGAATCCAAGGCCTATGTTGTCTGTTATTAGGTTGTTCGCAAAGCCATATTGGGTATCAATACGTTTATTAGCATCGGGCCATTGTCTTCGGTGTATAATACCCGCATTCCAAGAACTAGAAGCTCCTGTAAATGCTGGATTTAGTGTTTCGGGTACAATTAAAAATTGAGTAAAAACAGGGTCTTGTGCTTTGACATCACTACCCAAAATAAGAAAGGCGAACAGGATATGTAGATTAAATTTCATTTTTCAATTGTTATTTTATTAGCACAAAGGTTTCACTAGCATAGATAGTTCTACCATAGAATGTTTCAGCTGTTACTTTAGCGTTATAATTGCCATTTTCTGCAGGTATTCCGTTAATTTTACCATCCCAACCTCTTAAAGTATCTCCAATTTCACTAAAAATTAAGGAACCCCAAGTGTCAAAGATTTCTAGTTTTACAGATGATAATGCTTTTGTAACGGGTCTATAGGTATCGTTTAGTGAATCGGAATTTGGTGTAAAGCCTGTAGGAAGCACTAAAACATATCCTTTTTCAACGATTAATGAAATGGTATGTACGTACACACATCCGTATGGGTAAGTCACGGTTTGGGTAACTACATAATTTCCTTCGTTAACATAGGTATGTATTGGATTTTCTTCGGTTGAAAAAGTGCCATCACCAAAGTTCCAAGATATGCTTACATATTCGCCAGTTGCTGTGTTTGTAAATTGAATCGGATCAAAAATAGAATACAATCCATAAGTTGTATAACCATACGATGATTGGTTGAAGTTTGCATCTCCCAAAATAGGTAGGTCTACATTAAAGCTATAAGTAGTGGTACATCCAATTGCATCTGTTGCTGTTAAGAGCACCAAACCATCTTGATTTGTAGTCATAAACTCATTGTTTGCACCACTTACAGTTCCGCTCGACCAACTTAATTGTATTGGTGGAACTCCACCTGATACTTGTGCTTCAAAAATCTGACGGATGTCTCTTGTTTCACAATTAACATTAGTATCGGTTTCTACATTCAATGTTAATGGTTGTGGTCGGTTTACACTATATTGTGCTGATTTAGTACATCCTCTAGAATCTGTTACTACTACAGCGTAATTTCCAGCAGGAATATTTGTAAGGTCCTCCGAGGTTGTTCCATTAGTCCAACTATATGTAAAAGGAGGAGTACCACCCGAAACTAATAAATTAATTGCTCCGCTGTTCGCATCGTTACAATCTAATGCATTTTGAACATTAGCGCTTAATACTAAGGGTTGCGGTTCGACTATAATGAATGTTCTTGTGATGGTACATGGTTTCGAATCTACTATAGTTACAGTATAGGTACCTGGAGGTAAATTATTTCGAACTAACCCAGCAGTACTTCCATCGCTCCAAGTTAAATATATAGGCTGAATTCCTCCAACTAAATTAAGGTTGACACTTCCATCATTAGCACCATAACAAGAGATGTTAACCACAACTGGATTGATGGTGAAAATAGGAGCTTCTGGAATATTTACTACAATTGTTTTAGTACAACCATTACTATCAGTCACTAAAATTGAATAATTACCAGCAGCTAAATTATTTTGATAAAACCCAGTAGCTAAATTATCCC
>CAZCIV010000371.1:0-3132 GCA_964498595.1 uncultured Flavobacterium sp. | reverse complement strand
CGAGTGTTTTGTGTTTGTAAATCCTTAGATTTTTAAGAACAAAATGTATTGAGAAAAACACCCATCACCCATCACCCATCATCCATCACCTTCTAAAACTTCCAAAACAAAATTCGACTCACTTTATTTCCGTGTTTCATTTCAGTAATTTGGTGCGTAGCTTTTACTTTTTTAAGATGCGAAAGCAACAGTTTCAAATTATCCTTTTTCGAAACTAACGACGAAAACCATTTGACTTGCGCTTTAAAATGCACACTTTCATAAATCATATTGCTGATGAACGTCAATTCGCCACCTTCGCACCAAAGTTCGGAATTCACGCCACCAAAGTTTAACGTTGGTTTCTTCGAATCTTCAATACCTAAGTTTTTATTTTTACGAATTGTACCTTTATTGGCTTCTTCTTTCGAACTGTGAAAAGGCGGATTACAAATCGTCATGTCAAATTTGTCTTCTGGAAGAATGATGTTCTTAAAAATATTACGTTTTGAAGTTTGCAATCGCAACGTAACGTTTTCTTTCAATTTCTGATTCGAATTGATATTCTCCTGAGCCGCTTCAAAAGCTTGTTTGTCAACTTCGCTACCTACAAAACGCCAATCGTATTCTGAAACGCCAATTATCGGATAAATACAATTCGCTCCAATTCCGACATCTAAAATGCGAATTTTATGCTTAGTTTGAATCGTTCCGTAGATGTCTTCTAAAATATCGGCAACTTGATGAATGTATTCTGCTCGTCCTGGAATGGGCGGACAAAGAAATCCTTTTGGAATATCCCAATTATTCAAACCATAAAAATGCAATAACAACGCTTTGTTCAACATTTTCACCGCATCAGGATTCGCAAAATCAATCGTCTCGGTGCCAAATTCATTTACCGCAACAAAAGGCGCTAAATTAGGATTAGCTGGAATTAAAGTTTTGAAATCGTATTTGCCGTGGTGTTTGTTTTTCGGATGAAAGCCGGTGATGGTTTTGGTCGTATTCAAAGTATTGTTTTTAAAGTGTAAAGGTATTGAATTCTGGGAAACAATAAATGATTGCTTTTTAGGAAGGCTATTAATGTTTTGAATTAAATTTCTTATATTTAATGATATATACAAGTTAGGTACAAGTTAAAACAACACAAACAGAAATGACACCAAAAAAACAATTAGAATCAAACCCGATAGCGCGGAATTGCATTCCGTGCCCACAGTCCAAACACGCTACAAATAAAAAACCCCGATTTTTATCGGGGTTTAATATATAAGTAAGATAAACTGAGTTAGACGTAATTATTTAATTTTGTTAACGATAGCTGTGAAAGCAGCTGGGTGGTTCATAGCTAAATCAGCAAGAACTTTACGGTTCAATTCGATATTGTTAGCTTTTACTTTCCCCATAAATTGAGAATAACTCATACCATGTAAACGTGCACCAGCATTGATACGCGTAATCCATAAAGCACGGAAATTTCTTTTGTTTTGTTTTCTATCACGGTAAGCATAAGCCATTGCTTTTTCTACCGCGTTTTTAGCTACAGTCCAAACGTTTTTACGTCTTCCAAAGAAACCTTTGGCTTGTTTTAATACTCTTTTTTTTCTAGCTTTAGTAGCTACTGAATTTGTTGCTCTTGGCATAATTTTAAATGTTTTTTGTAGTAAGGCGGTTTCTCAACACTTTTAAACTCAGAACATCATACTTTATACTTTGTACTTTTAACTTTGTTCTTCATTCAGCCCACTCCAGGGTTACTAAATTGTTTTAACCAACAACGATTAAATTAAATTTAATTGTTGTTTAATGCTTCTCTCATCTGTTGGGTGAACCAATGTAGAGTGAGTTAAAGCTAATTTACGCTTTTTAGATTTTTTAGTCAAAATGTGACTTTTAAAAGCGTGTTTTCTCTTGATTTTTCCAGAGCCAGTAACTTTGAATCGTTTCTTAGCACTAGATTTTGTTTTCATTTTAGGCATTTTCTTCCTGTATTTATAATCTATCTTACTTATTATTTTTCATGTAGGATTACTTGGTAATCACTATTTGTATAGTTTAGCGGATAATCACTAATTACTTGTCACTTATCACTAAAACTATTTTCCTTTTTTCTTCGGAGCAATGTACATAATCATACGTTTTCCTTCTAAAACTGGCATCGCTTCAACTTTTCCAAACTCTTCCAATTCTTGAGCCAAACGTAATAATAAAATTTGTCCTTGCTCTTTGTAGATAATCGAACGTCCTTTAAAGAATACAAATGCTTTTAATTTAGCACCATCTTGTAAAAATTTAATCGCGTTCTTTTTCTTAAACTCATAATCATGCTCATCTGTTTGAGGTCCAAAACGGATCTCCTTAATTACAATCTGAGTCGATTTTGCTTTAAGCTCTTTATCTCTCTTCTTTTGTTGGTACAAAAACTTACCATAATCCATCAATTTACAAACGGGCGGTTCAGCATTTGGAGAAATCTCTACCAAATCAACTTCTTGCTCTTCAGCTAAGCGAAGGGCTTCTGCTATTTTGTAAACTCCAGGCTCAATATTTTCGCCTACTAAACGTACTTCAGCTACACGAATCAAATTGTTGATACGGTGCGCTGCTTTTTTCTCTTCGCGAGGTTGAAAACCTCTGTTGTTTCTAATTGCTATGGCTTTAAGATTTTAGTTAAACTTAAAATTGTTTTAATGTTTTATTGATTTCTTCGTTTATCATTGCAGCAAATTGCTCAATAGTAACCGATACATTTCCTTTTCCTTCTTGTCCGCGTTGTCTCACAGAAATCGTTCCGTTTTTCTCTTCTTCCTCGCCAACAATCAGCATAAACGGATATTTGTTCATCTCCGCTTCTCTAATTTTCTTACCGATTGTTTCGTTTCGGTTGTCAATTAGGGCGCGAATTTCGTGATTTTCTAGCAAATCTAAAACTTTTTTCGCATAATTTTCATATTTCTCACTCAAAGACAAGATTATAGCTTGCTCTGGCATCAACCAAATTGGGAAATTTCCTGCTGTGTGTTCCAATAAAATAGCGATAAAACGTTCCATCGAACCAAAAGGCGCTCGGTGAATCATAACTGGGCGATGTAACTTGTCATCAGCACCTTTATAAGACAATTCAAAACGCTCTGGTAAATTGTAATCTAC
>CAZCIV010000370.1:0-3133 GCA_964498595.1 uncultured Flavobacterium sp. | reverse complement strand
CGAAAATGTTTTGCAATTGCTCTTTTGACAAGAATTTCTTTTGGTATAATTTTTTCGCTTCTTCGGCCAAAAAATAGTTTTCTAGTTCGGATTTATTGTACGCTTGCATTTTTTTTGGCATTAAATTGTTTAACTAATCGAATAAATAGATAAATACTCGCTACCACATAAAATGGCGCTATCATAGTTAGTAATTGGTAAATAAATTCAAAATGGATAAACGAAATGATTCTCCCACCCAAAATATTCACTCCGAAGTAGCCATACAACAACATAAAAGCAAAAAGTGAGGTAGCTAAAACCCGATAACTAAATTGGTAGAAATAATACACAAATCCGATTAAAATGGGAATGAAAACCCACCAATGATTTGAAACCAAACCTGCTAAAATACAAACGCCCAACAAATGCAAAGCAAAAGTGGCATACACAAAATGAAAATGTGACTTTATTTTATGTTTCAAGGAATATTCCATCCAAATCAATAAAAGTATTCCTAAAATCAATCCGGAATAGGTTAATTCTAGATTGGGATAGACTTCGTTTTGAAATACACTTTTTGGTGTAATAGAAATTCCAATGAAAGCTGCTAAACTCGTAATTGCCATAGAAAGTACAATTCGATTATCGAAATAATACGCAACAGCGAAACATAAAATAGCTGAAATTAAAGAAACATAAGCATACGAATCATCAAAAATTTGATATTGAAAATTGATGTAACCCAAAAAGATACACGCCAACAAACTTCCGGTTAAAACCAAATAATCATACAACGGATTTTCGAACAACACTTCATCATTTGAATATCCATTTACCTTTTTAAAACTGAAATAAAAGCAAACCAACATCAAAATAAAATTAGCCGATAGAATCGCTAAATGTCCAATAGAATCGATGTTGTTGTAGACAATTACTCCAATTCCAGAAGTAAATAAGATTATCGAAAAGTAAATCATTAGAAGCAACTCGCTTCGCAACGAAAAAATGCCTTTCTTTTGATAATTAGCAATTTCCTCCAAATCTTTGTCTTTCAAAAATTCCTTTTGATGGAGTTTTTGGAGTTGTAATTCTGAAAAATTTGATCTTTCCATGAAGTAAAGTTTGAATAAAGATAAGGAAATTCCTAATTGTTTGAATAAAACAACGCAAATCCATTTTCTAAAATAGAAAAATAAAAAAGAGCACAAAGTAGAAAACCTTGCGCTCTTAGTGTATTACTTAGTGTCTTTGTGGTTTGATATTACAAATCAAATCCCATATTTACGCCTAATTTATCAGCAATAATTCTACCGATTTTAGCTTTTAATTCAGGTATTTTGATGCTATTTGTTACTTCGCTGGTGAAAGCATACATCAATAAAGCTTTAGCTTCTTTTTTCGGAATGCCGCGTTGTTGCATATAGAACATAGCACTTACGTCTAATTGTCCAATCGTACAACCGTGAGAACATTTTACATCATCGGCAAAGATTTCCAATTGTGGTTTTGCGTTGATAGTTGCTTTATCGCCAATTAAAATGTTATTGTTTTGTTGGAATGCATCGGTTTTTTGTGCTTCTTTTTCTACGAAGATTTTCCCGTTGAAAACTCCGGTTGAACTATCGTGCAAAATCGTTTTATAGTTTTGGTGACTTTCGCAATTAGGTTGCGCATGGTGCACTAAAGTATAATGATCTACGTGTTGTTTATCGCCAATAATGGTAATTCCTTTTAACGTAGAATCGATTCTTTCTCCTTGGTGATAGAAATTTAAGTTATTTCTAGTAATATTTCCACCAAAAGAAAACGTATGCACCGCTACTCTACTCTCTTGTTTTTGTGCAATGTACGTGTTATCAATCAAATTCGCCGTCTGCACATCGTTTTGTACTTTGTAATAATCAACAATCGCACGTTTTTGAGCAAAAATTTCAGTAACTGAATTCGTTAAAACCGGATTCGAATTCAAACTCTGATGACGTTCTACGATTTGTACGTGAGCATTCTCACCTACGATGATTAAATTTCTAGGTTGTACCATCAAAGCCGCTTCATTTCCGGTTGAGAAATAAATGATTTCGATAGGTTTTTCAACCACTTTGCTTTTTGGAATGTTGATGTAAGCACCTTCCAATGAAAAAGCCGTGTTAAGCGAAGTCAAACTTTCTTCTTTACTTGCTATTTGATTGAAATACGTATCCACAACCATTTTATATTTTGGCTTTGTCAATGCTGAAGACATCAAACATACGTCTAAACCATCATGTGTAGTAGATGATAAAAACGAACTAAAAATTCCGTCAATAAAAACTACTTTATAGGTGTCAATTTCGTGAAGGAAATACTTCTTAACGTCTTTAAATTCGATTGCGTTTTCTTTCTTTGGGAAAACCGAAAAATCATTTTTTAAAATCGCATTTAAGGATGTGTATTTCCAAGCTTCCTCTTTTTTTGTTGGAAACCCTTTGTTTTCGAAATTTTTTATGGCGTGACTTCTCAGCTCATGAAGTTCAGAATTGGTATCAATCTTTTCTTCAAAAGCCATGAAAGAAGCTAATAATTTATCTTTTAATTCCATTGTTCAATATTTTGTTTCAGGTTTCAAGTTTCTGGTTATTGGAACTTGTTTCCTTTGAAATCTTTCTTGTTTAAATAAGTGATGAAATTTTTAATTTTACCGCTTAATTTTTCATATTTGTTTTTCAAATCGACAAACTGTTCTTCCGAAATATATTCGCAATCGTATAGTCTATAAATCTGAGATCTGGTTTCACCTGCCGAACCTTTTGCTATTGATAAAAATTGGCGAAATTCTAAATTTCCATCTCTTTCAAAACCTTCAGCAATATTGTCCATTACAGAACCAGATGACGCTTTTATTTGTTCTTTAAATCTAAAATCAGTTTTTAAATCAGTTTCTTTTGAAAGTATAAAAACTTCTTTTGCTAATTTTCTGGCTTCTTGCCAAATTTCTAAATCTTCGAACTTTGTAATTGTTGCCATGGCGTATATAAAATTAAATTTGTCGTGTGTATAAATTAGGTTCTAAAAACCTGAAACTTGAAACCTGAAACGAATTAAACCAACTCGTTTTTAATCCAATCGTATCCTTTTTCTTCAAGCTCTAAAGCTAAATCAGCTCCACCCGTTT
>CAZCIV010000369.1:0-3139 GCA_964498595.1 uncultured Flavobacterium sp. | reverse complement strand
CTTCAATTTGATGTAAGGCTTTAATCATTTTTTCCATATCGGCTAGATTAGCAGTGGTAACCGCTTTTCTAATGCGACTTTCTGGAAATTGCATTTTTCTTACTTTTCTTTCTACACCTTTAGCATTTAATGTGTTGTTAGAATGTCCGTATTTCAATCGAACCGTAACTCCTAAATCTCCAGCAGTTAATTTATCAACGGCAGTTCTTTGTTTACCTTCTGCTAAAAATAATTGAGTTAGGCGTTCGGTTTCTCCATTATCAGCATTTACCAATTCATCACCAGCATTCAATTCGCCTGAAAGTACTTTGAAATAAGAAACCATTCCCACTTGCGGTTCCGAAAGTGTTTTGTAAATGAAAATTGTGGTTTTGTCCGAAGCATCGCATTTTAATTCGCCACCATTTTCTAATTTTTTCGCTGGTCTGTCGGTTGGAGATGGTGCAATATCATCAATGAATCCCATAATTCTTCCACTTCCCATATCTTTTAATCCTGAAGCACAGAAAACTGGAAATATTTGTTGATGTGCCAAGGCTATTGTTAATCCTTTTGCTAATTCTTCTTCATCTAAATTGCCTTTTTCAAAGTATTTTTCCATCAAACCTTCTTCGTTTTCAGCAGCTGCTTCTACTAAGGCATTATGAAGCGCGTTTGCTTTTTCTAATTCAGATGCAGGAATTGGCATTTTTTCTGGTTTTCCACCATTTTCTGGGAAAACATACATCGTCATGCGAAGAACATCGATTATACTATTGAATTTTTCTCCCGAATTGAATGGATATTGAATAGGAATTACTTTGTTTCCAAAACGATTTACAGCTTGTTCCAATGTAGTTTCAAAATCTGCTTTTGGATGATCCATTTGGTTAATAACAAAAAAAGCAGGTGTTTGATAGTTTTGAACGTATTCCCAAACGATTTCAGTCCCAACTTCTACACCAGAAGCCGCATTTAGAAGAATTACAGCGGTATCAGAAACTTTAAGGGAAGAAACTACTTCGCCTATAAAATCGTCAAAACCAGGAGTGTCAATGATGTTGATTTTGTTGTTGTGCCATTTAACGTGCATTAAGTGGCTGTATAAGGTGTTTTCTCTTTCGTGTTCTAAATCGGTAAAATCCGAAATCGTATTGTGATTTTCTACCGAACCACGGCGTGGAATAACGCCACTTTCAAATAACATGGTCTCGATAAAGGTGGTCTTTCCTGATCCGGAATGCCCAAGAAATACCACGTTTCTAATGTCTTTTGTTGCAATGCTCATGACTTTATGTTTTTAAATGAATAACTAATTTTAATTTGCATTTTTAGCACATTAAAATTACAAAAGCTAAAACAGCTAAATCATGATATTTGTCAGTTAAAAAGAAGATTATAATCACAAAAAAAGCGACTCGAAAGTCGCTTTAATTTTATTTTTTTGGAAAGATATTGTCCTCTCTATTTATATCCGCCATTAGACTATCAGGGTCAATGGTGATGGATTTGATTTTATCTTTTGGTTTTGTAATTTCAAAAGTGAATGTTGGATACGCCCAATCCCAACCTTTTAACACATTTCCTTTAATTCCGGCATAGGGATTTGGTTTTTCCCAACGCATTAAGGTATTTGGAATGTAGAAAAATTCTTTAGTTCCATCGGTGTATTCAACCATAACATCTAAAGGCATTGGCATTCTTCCCTTTCTTTCAAAAACTACTTTTGTATTGGCTGCATTGGCTTCCGAAACTTCTTTGATACCGTAATCTATGGTATTGGTTGTTAATGTCCAATCTAATAAATACCAATCTAAATTAGCACCCGAAACTTTTTCCGCCACACGCTTGATGTTGTTTGGAGTTGGGTGCGTGAATTTATAATCGTTGTAATAACGTTTGATGGTTTTGTTGAGGTTTTCTTGTCCAATGATGTAACCCAATTGTGCTAAAAACACCTCTCCTTTACTGTAAGCCGAAATTCCGTATGCCATATTGATATCGTAACGATCCGCGTGAGTAGAAAGAGGCTGTTCTTTCCCTGATTTTGCTAAATAAATGTAATTGTTATAAGCATCTTCAAACGGATTTTCTGGTTTTTTTGGAGGCAAAACTTTTTGCATTGCTAGGCCAGAAATATAGGAAGTAAATCCTTCATCCATCCACTCGTGTTTGGTTTCGTTTGTAGCTAATACAAATTGGAACCAAATGTGTGCTAATTCATGAGCCGTTACTCCAACCAAACTTCCAAAAGCTCTGTTTCCAGTAATTAAGGTACACATACCATATTCCATTCCACCATCGCCACCTTGAATTACAGAGTATTGTTTGTAAGGATAAGGTCCAACTTTTTCATTGAAAAACGCTAATAATTCTGCTGTTTTAGGTTGTAATTTTTTCCAGTTTTCTAAATTTTCTTTCTTGTTTTTGTACAAGAAATGCAATTCTACATTATTTGGACCTAAAATCATGTCATGGATGAACTCGTTATCTGCTCCCCAAGCAAAATCATGCACGTTTGGTGCATAAAAATGCCAAGTCAAAGTTTTGGTTTTCTTTGGATAAACAACTTGCACGCCAGCATCTTGATATCCATGCCCAATTTCGTTTTTGTTTTGTAAATAACCGGTTCCACCAATTGTGTAAGCTTTATCAATCGTAATTTTCACATCAAAATTTCCCCAAACACCGTGAAATTCTCTTGCGATATAAGGATTAGCATGCCATCCTTCGAAATCATATTCGCATAATTTTGGATACCATTGCGTCATCGATAACGCAACGCCTTCTTCTGACAATCTTCCAGAACGACGAATTTGCAAAGGCACTTGTCCATCAAAATCTAATGAAAGAGTTGTTTTTTGTTTAGGTAAAATAGGTTTTACTAAAGTAACTTCTAAAATAGTTCCTACTACTTTTGTGGTTGCAGAAACTCCATCTTGTTTAAAATTAGCGATGTTTAAATATCCAATTTCATTTGGTTTTAAAGTACTAATTCTACTTTCTTTAAATTCTTTCCCTTCTTTTTTAAAGGTTTTAACCATTCGTTTATCAGGATCGGAAATCGATTGAAGTCGCGCATCCATTTCGCTTCCTGGTTGAAAAGCATTGTTATACAAATGATAGAAAACTTTGTGTAAGGTGTCAGGTGAATTATTCG
>CAZCIV010000368.1:0-3160 GCA_964498595.1 uncultured Flavobacterium sp. | reverse complement strand
TTAAAAGCTCTACTCTTCGGTCTAAAGTACTACCTTTTTTTAAGGATTGCGTATTACCATATCCTTTAAAAGTCATTCTTGTTTTACTAATGCGTTTCATTAAAAAGTAGTTGTACACTCGTTTTGCACGATTGATTGATAATTCTCGTTTTTTTGTGTCGCGATCTACCGCTTCTTTTTGGAAAGTAGGAGTACAACAAACATGTCCTTGAATTTCAAAATGAATGTTTTTGTATTTGTGTAATTCTGCGGCAATTCGATCTAATTCTTTTTTTGCTTTATAAGTTAATTGGCTACTGCCTCTTTCAAATAAAACGTGGTCAAGGTATATTCTATCGCCTACAATTCGGTCTTTTTTAATTGTACTGTAAATCCCAGGAATTTTTAAATCTTCAATTACAACAGGTTTGAAGTTTACTACTACGTCTACTCTTCGGTTTTTAGAACGGGCTTCTGGAACATTCGTTTGCATGTCTTCATCAAGCATGATTCTACCTTTTCCTTCAAGTGTTATGATGATTTTACTTTTGATACCTCTTTCAATTAACTTATTTTTTACCGTATTGGCTCTATTTGTTGATAAAGTGTAATTATAAGCATCTTTTCCTCTATCATCGCAATAGCCAAAAATCTGAATCGATTCAATTCGAGTAGTATCTATTTTACTTACGAATGTTACTACGGCATTCGCTTGTTCTTCTTTTAAATTGTATTTGTCAAATTCAAAGAATATTGAATGAACTTCTTCTTCCTCTTGAGCAAAAGAAATTAGTGTAAAAAATAAAAATAGTAGGGAAAAGAAACGCGTCATCTTATTTTTTTAATATTGATTTGTACTGCGATTGATTGTTTAATAAAGCAATCGCTTTCTCAATTTCTATATTTTCTTTGGTGTAAAATTGATACAAGCCTTCACGATATTGATAACGTGTAATTAGCTCTTCCTGAATTAGTTTTTTTATTTGATTTTTGTTTTTATCCAACTCTAATTCTTGATTTTTTTCAATTGCCAATTCCAATTGTTTGTATTCTGCAGCAATTTGAGTATCCATTTTTTCTTTTTTAGCCGTTTCTAAAACGTTTTTCAAGGCTTTATTGGTTTCGGTGTCTAAAGTGATTTCCTCTTGCTTTAAAAAAGCTTTAAAAGCCGCATAATCTGTGTCGGTTATGGTTGGAATTCCTGAAACGGTTGGGTTTTTAAAATACCACTGCGTTGCAAAGTTGAAAATAGCATCCGATTTAACAACAGCCTCCGTTATTGTTGCTGTTTTGGTTTCTTCGATTTCGATGTCTGGTAAAACACCGCCACCATCATAAACGGTTCTTCCTGCTTTGGTTTTAAAAGCATTGAATTCGTCTTGAGATTTTTTGATAGCTTTTCCGTTTGCGTCTTTTTTCGAATAATCCAAAGCTTGAATACACCTTCCTGAAGGCGTGTAATATCTTGAAATCGTAACTTTTACTTGCGTTCCATAGGACAAATCTAATGGACGTTGTACCAATCCTTTCCCAAAACTTCTAGTTCCTAAAACTACACCTCGATCCAAATCTTGAATAGCTCCAGATACAATTTCCGAAGCAGAAGCACTTTTTCCATCTACAATTACTACAAGTGGAATTTCAGAATCAATAGGTTCGTTTTTAGTGCGATATTCTAAATTATGTTTTGGATTTTTCGATTTTGTGGTTACAATCAATTCGTTTTTCGGTACAAAAAGATTGCAAATGTTTACTGCTTCATGCAATAAACCACCAGGATTTCCTCTTAAATCTAAAATGATTTTTGTAGCACCTTGTTTTTTCAATTCTAATAATGCCGCTTTGGTTTCAGAACTCGCTTTTTCAGTAAATTTCGTTAAAACGATATAACCTGTGTTGTCTTTTAAGAGGGAGAAAAAAGGAACGGCTTTTATTTCAACATCATCTAAAATAATAGTTGCATTTTGCGTTTTTCCTTGTCTAATGTACTGAATTTCAACTTTCGTATTTTTAGCGCCACGAAACAATTGCGAAGCATCTTCCTTATATTCTTTTAAGTTTATGTCGCCAATTTGAATGATTTCATCACCAGCTTTCAATCCGGCTTTATCAGCTGGAAATCCTTTGTAAATTTCTTTTAGAAAAACTTTTCCTTCTTTGCGTTGAACCATAGCGCCAATGCCAGTGTACTCGCCCGTATTGTTGATTTTAAATTTTAAAACGTCCTGCTCATTAAAGAAAACCGTGTACGGATCTAATTCTTTCAACATACTTTTTATAGCATTATCCATCATTTCACCCGGATTGGTTTCGTCCACGTAATTTTGGTTAACCGTTTTGAAAAGTCCTGTGAAGATTTCAATTTGTTTCGCAATTTCAAAAAAGTCGTTCTTGAAACTAACACCTACAAATAAGAAACCTGCTGCAAGAACAGGAAGGATTATTTTCCCACTGATATATTTTTTCATGTTGAAGTCTTGAATTATACTAGTTTACGAAAGTAAAGAATATCGAGCAAAAATTAAACCAAAAGTGCGATTTACTTCTGTCTGTCGTTGAATTTTTGAAAAAGTTGGATGGTTTTCTCTTCAATTTCTTGATAAGAAAGTCGCTCTTTTGATTGATAAAAAAACATAAAAGCATGCGATTTTTCTAACTTATCGATTAAAAGATGTTTGTTTAAACGATACGTTTCGCGCAAAACGCGTTTAAAATAATTGCGGTCAACTGCTTTTTTAAAATATTTTTTAGAAACGGAAACTCCCATTTTTATTAATTCTGCATTAGGTTCAGAATTTTCTACATAAACCAAACGCAACGGATATTTCGAAACCGAATTTCCTTCTGAAAAAAGCAAATCGATAGTGGTTTTACTTTTTAATTTTTCTTTTTTGGGATACGTGAATTGCATGGTGCAAAGGTATAAAAAAAGCCGACTATCAAAAGCCGGCTTATAATTTCTATTTTTTTACAAAAACATTGTCTTGTTTGTTTACATCTGCCATTAAGTTTTCAGGATCTATAGTGATAGATTTAATTTTGTCTTTTGGTTTTGCAATTTCAAAAGTGAACGTTGGATACGCCCAATCCCAACCTTTTAAAACATTTCCTTTAATTCCGGCATACGGATTTGGTTTTTCCCAACGCATTAAGGTATTTGGAATGTAGAAAAATTCTTTAG
>CAZCIV010000367.1:0-3170 GCA_964498595.1 uncultured Flavobacterium sp. | reverse complement strand
CTTTGACATTATCAGGATACAATTCAGCGAAAGCCAACGCTACATAACCGCCCATTGAATGTCCAATCAAAACCGCTTTTCTAATTTTTAATTCGTGCAATACATGGTGCACCATATCGGCTTGGTCTTCCATGGTGTGGACATAACCCAGACATTCGGTTTCGCCATGCCCTAATAAATCGATAGTAATGATACGGTGTTTTTTAACCAATTCAGGAATAAACGCCTTCCACATTGATTGATTTTCCAAAAAACCATGCAATAAAACCACAGCCGTTCCTTTTCCTTGGTCGGTATAACTGATTTTGGTGTTTTTGAAGTTGGTGGTTTTCATGAGGGCAAAGTTAGGGTTTAAACGCAAAGAGCGCAAAGTTTTTTCGCGAAGTACGCAAGGAAAATATTTTTGTCATTTTTTCATTTCGACCTAGGGAGAAATCACATCATATAAATAAAAAAACGTATTTTTGAGAAAAGCATTTTTTGATTTATGAGCAAGATTTTAATTACAGGAAATGGATTTGATTTGTATCATGGTTTGCCAACTAAATATGGGCATTTTATGGCTATTATGAAGACGATTGAAGAATTTGATTTTTCAAAAGAGATTTCTTTTATTGATTTGTTTGAGAGATATTTTAAAAGAGATTATTTGGATGATTATGATTTGATACTCAAAAACTACAATATAGATAAAATTAAATTTGATATTAATGATATAGACGGTATAGAAGAATTGATAAAAGATAATTCTTGGTATAAACACTTTAAAAGAATTCTTGAAATTGATACTTGGATAGACTTAGAAAATGAAATTGAAAATGTTTTAACTCAAATTTCAGTTATTATTAAACACACTGAAAATAAAACAACAGGCAGGAATAATTATTTTGACATGAAATCTCTAAATCTTAACATGGATTTTTCAATTTTCAACTTTTGTATAACAAATAGAAATTCTTGCTTTATAGGCGAACATTATATAAATTCAAGAACAGATAAATTTAACGGGAATAAGGTTTTAAATGAATTAGAAAACTCTTTAATTGAATTCATAAAAATATTTAATAATTATTTGTCAAAAATTGTAGTTAAGTTTTACGATAATTACTTGTCTAAATCTAAAATACCTCTTCAATATATTGATTTTTATTATACTTTTAATTATACTCCAACAGTAGAAAAAATTTATAATAAAAGCATTAATATAAATTATCTTCATGGAGAAATTGATAAAGATGAAGTAAAGCAGAATCTTGTTCTGGGAATTGATGAAATACCCGAAGAAATAGTTCTTCATAAGGCTTTTGGTTTCTCAAAATATTATCAAAAAATAATAAATAGTACTGATAATTTTTTATTCAAAATACCAAATGAAAATACTCACATAACAGAGGAAAATATATTTTATATTTTTGGGCATTCTTTAGATAGATCAGATAAAGAAAATATTGGAAGAATATTTGATTTTATTGAAAACGATTATTCAGAACAATCAAACATAATTGTATTTCTTATAAACGATTTGGATAAAAAAAATAAATTAAAGAATCTTTTTTCATTTATTAAAAAAGAAACTATAGTAAAGTTAAATGATGAAGGTAGATTAAGTTTTGTTGAAATCAATAATATTAATTTAGAAAGAGAATTTAGAAAAGAACTTTGGAGAAAATACAATGAGGATTACAGTTTCTAAGAAATATACTTATTAATTTTTTTAATACATGTTCACCATCCAACAAATCCACGAATCGCACGCCAAAGTAAAAAGCGGTGCCGATTTTCCAAAATACATGCAAGACATTATGGCGCTTGGTGTTACTTCTTTCGAAACATTTGTATTTGACAATCATACTAATTATTATGGTGCCAATGATTTTCAAATTGCTTCAGAGGGTTTTTCAGAAACCATAACTATTGCTAATGAAAGTAATGTTGAGCAATTCAAATCCGACCTAAAATCGCACCAACAAGGCAATACCGATTACATGACATTTTTAAATGATTGCGCCAAATCAGGGGTTGAAAAATGGGTTGTAGTTATGGATAAAATGACGTGCAGTTATTACGACAAAGCCGGAAATGAAATGGTGATAGAAGTAATTCCGTCGGTTTAGTTTTACACAAACTTGTCATTCCGTAGGAATCTCATAAAGAGATGCTTAACAGCATGACAAGTTTGCGTTGAGCTAAGTTTGAGCATTAAAAAACGGCTCACATTTCTGCAAGCCGTCTATTTTCTATTCTCTATGTTCCCAATTAACAATTCATTATCGCTTCAATTTCCTCAATTTCAATCGGAATATTACGCATTAAGTTGAATGCAGCTCCTTTTTCTTGGATTACCATGTCGTCTTCTAAACGTATACCAAAACCTTCTTTTGGAATGTAAATTCCTGGCTCAACTGTGAATACCATATTGGCTTGCATTGGTTCATGTAATAATCCGTAATCGTGAGTGTCTAATCCCATGTGGTGCGAAGTGCCGTGCATGAAATATTTTTTATACGCTGGCCAATCTGGATTTTCGTTTTGAACATCAGCTTTATCAAGTAATCCTAAACCTAACAATTCTGAAGTCATGATTTTACCCACTTCTACATGATATTGTTTCCATAAGGTTCCTGGAACCAACATTTTTGTAGCTTCGTTTTTCACATTTAAAACGGCATTGTAAACCGCTTTTTGTCTATCCGTAAAACGACCTGAAACCGGAACCATACGCGTCATATCACTTGAATAATTCGCATATTCTGCACCAACGTCTAATAAAATCAAATCACCAGCTTTACATTGTTGGTTGTTTTCGATATAATGCAACACATTTGCATTATTTCCAGAAGCAATAATGGGTGTGTAAGCAAAACCTTTTGAACGATTTCTTAAAAATTCATGCGCAAATTCGGCTTCGATTTCGTACTCCATAACACCTGGTTTAACGAAATTCAAAACGCGTCTGAATCCTTTTTCCGTAATATCACACGCTTTTTGGATTAAATCCAATTCTTCACTTTCTTTTACCGAACGTAATCTTTGTAAAATAGGATTTGATTTTTCTACTTTGTGTGCTGGGTAATTTTCTTTCCACCATTTGATAAAACGCGCTTCGCGAGTTTCTGTTTCAATAACCGCTCTGTAATGTTCGTTAGTGTTGATGTAAATCGTATCAGCAT
>CAZCIV010000366.1:0-3173 GCA_964498595.1 uncultured Flavobacterium sp. | reverse complement strand
TTTTCTTGGTATACGTAAAATCAGCCGTAATATTTTCGACTAACAATCCGCGATGATCTTTGAAAGATAGCTTGTCTATAAACGTATAAACATTGGGACCTTTGATAAAAAAATCTTCAATTTTACCATTTAATTGCGTAAAATCAAGCATTTTTGGTGTTTGAAGATTGTAATCGATGTATTGAAAACGGCTATTATAAACCGTCATCTTATTTGCTTTCATTCTAAATCTTCCCGAAGAAGGAGAACCATCATCAAAAGCTTCAATGAATTTATCTAAGTTGGTATAATCTTCGTTTTTGTAATTTACAATTCTAACATCCATTCCATGCAAAACCACATTTTTCAAATAAGGATGACCCGGATCGTAAATTTTCTTGAAACTTAAAATAGAAGTATTTAATTTTTTGATGTAAAACAACGTATCTTGATGATGATCTAAAACTAAAACATCTCCAAGTTTCACACTTCCAAAAGGTGTAATGGCAACTTTTCCTATCGTAATATTTGTTCCGAAAGACTTATTTAAGCTATCAGTCGCATATTTTCCTAAAGCAGTTTGCACAAATGGCAACGACAAGAGTATGCCCAATAAGAGAAACAGCAATAAAATTGCAATTAGGGAACGAAATAGTATTTTTTTAAATTTTTTGATACGTTCTTTTGTTTTAAATTTGCTACCAATTATATAACTGGGTGTATAATCCAACAAAAATAAGGAAATTTGTAAGATAATTACAATATCCCTATTCCAAATTTCATGCCTAAAATGTCAGAAAGAAAAATATATACTTTAGCCGTCGAAAGTTCGTGTGATGATACGTCCGCAGCCGTACTTTGTAACGATGTTGTTTTATCCAATATTGTGGCGCGACAAGCGATTCACGAAGAATATGGTGGCGTAGTTCCAGAATTAGCTTCGAGAGCGCACCAACAAAACATTGTTCCGGTTGTAGATGTTGCCATTAAAAAAGCTGGAATTACTAAAAACGACTTGAATTGTATTGCTTTTACACAAGGTCCAGGCTTAATGGGTTCGCTTTTAGTGGGAGGTTCTTTTGCGAAATCGATGAGTATGGCTTTGGATATTCCGTTGGTAGCGGTAAATCACATGAAAGCGCATATTTTGGCGCATTTTATTGATGAAGAAGGTTTTGATAAACCAACGTTTCCATTTTTAGCGTTAACTATTTCGGGCGGACATACCCAAATTGTGAAAGTGAATAGCTTTTTTGATTTGGAAATAATTGGCGAAACTACTGATGATGCGGTGGGCGAAGCTTTTGATAAATCGGCTAAGATTTTAGGACTTCCCTATCCTGGAGGACCTTTGATTGATAAATTTGCGCAAGAAGGAAATCCGAAAGCGTTTCCATTTACCAAACCAAAAGTCGACGGATTAAATTTTAGCTTCAGCGGTTTGAAAACCCAAATTTTATATTTCATCCAAAAAAATGTAGCGCTTAATCCAAATTTTATTGAAGAAAATAAAGCGGACATTTGTGCTTCAATTCAGAATACTATCATTAATATTTTGATGGATAAGTTGAAATTAGCGGTTGCTGAAACAGGAATTAATCAAATTGCTATTGGTGGCGGCGTTTCGGCAAATTCAGGAATTAGAACCACATTAAAAGAAGCGGAAAAAAAATACGGTTGGAAATCCTACATTCCAAAATTTGAATACACAACCGATAACGCTGCAATGATTGGAATTGTGGGGTATTATAACTTTTTAGAAGAAAATTTCAGTCAAGCTGATGTGACTTCTAAAGCACGAATTGAATTTTAAATCTTATGCAACTATTCTATAATTCCGACATAAAACAAGGCGATGTCACCTTCTTTTTCGATAAAGAAGAAAGCAAACATATAGTTAAAGTTTTACGTAAAAAAGAAAAAGATAAAATATTTATTACTAATGGATTAGGTTTCTTATTTGAATCGGAAATTATTTTAGCTTCTGAAAAAAAATGTGAAGTAAAAATCACAAAAGAAACCTTTCAAGAACCTGATAATTTTTATACCCATATTGCCGTTGCTCCAACCAAAATGAACGACCGATTAGAATGGTTTTTAGAAAAAGCAACTGAAATTGGCATTCATGAAATCACGCCAATAATTTGCGATCATTCCGAACGAAAAGTTTATAAAATTGATCGAGCGGAAAAAATCATTCAAGCCGCAATGAAACAGTCGTTACATTATTATATTCCAAAAATTAATGAACCGATTTCGTTCGCACAATTTGTAAAATCAAATAGCGACGGGCAAAAATTCATTGCACATTGTGAAGAAACCGATAAAAAATCGTTTAAAAACGAAGTCAATAAAGATGAAAAAGTTACTATTTTGATTGGACCAGAAGGTGATTTTTCAACAAAAGAAATCAATTTGGCTATTGAAAATGAATTTATTCCTGTAACTTTGGGTAATACAAGATTACGAACAGAAACGGCTGCTTTGGTTGCTTGTCATACAATTGCATTGATAAATGAATAGAATTTTAGTCATTATTACATTAGTTTGGAATTTGGGATTTTCTCAAGAAATCGCTGTTGCTAAATATTCAGGTGGTGGCGATTGGTACGCCAATCCGACTTCTTTACCTAATTTGGCTAAATTTTGCAATCAAAACATCAATACTAAAATCAACACTAAAATTGCTACTGTTGAAGTTGGAAGTTCGGAAATATTCACCTATCCCTTCGTGCATATGACAGGTCATGGAAATGTAGTTTTCAGTGCAAACGATGTTATCAATCTTAGAAATTATTTAATTTCTGGAGGTTTTTTACATATTGATGATAATTATGGTATGGACGAATTCATCCGAAAAGAAATTAAAAAAATATTTCCTGATAATCCATTAACGGAAATTCCTTCTAATCACATTTTATTTCAAGAACCATTTAATTTCCCAAATGGATTACCTAAAATCCATGAACACGACAATCAAAAACCACAAGCCTTTGGAGTCTTTATTGAAGGAAGAATCGTTTTACTTTATACTTACGAGACTGATTTAGGTGATGGTTGGGAAGATTCAGAAGTACATAACAATCCACAAAGAATTCGAGAAATTGCGCTTAAAATGGGAGCAAATATTCTTAACTACGCTTTCAAAAATTAATTAAGTTATTAATTTAACATTTTTTTTACACATCCTATTT